>JBOHXA010000168.1:0-3458 GCA_050737335.1 Limisphaerales bacterium
CCAGAAATTAAGCTTTTTTCCCCAAAAACCCTCCCCCAAAATTAAGCCCACATCTGCCGATTTCCCAGCAAAAGCGCGTCATTTCGACCCTTAATTTGAAATTCAGCATTTCATTTACCGAAATTAAGCCCGCAAAACCCTAGCATGTCGATTTTACTTAATTTCGCCGCCTGGCCCGAAATTGGTCTTCCAGCCTTGCCCCGCCCGTTTTCTCCGGAATTCTCGAATTTCCCAGCAAAACCGCACTTTCTGGCTTCGTTTCCTCTTTGCAACCCCTATACCCACCAAATGTGTCACACCCCCGGCTACCGTAACAGCCGGCAATTCTTATTGGAGTTGTCCCATGCAAGAAACGTCGGGGGTTTTGACAGGATGAACAGGATGGAACAGGATGAAGACCCCGCTTTGCCCAAAGTCATCCTGTAAATCCTGTTAATCCTGTCTAAAAATCGGGTTGATTCCCAAAACCAGAAATCAGAGCGAACTCATGTTCGCTGCTACCAACCGTTTGTAGCAGCGTCGCGTGAGCGCGCTCTGATCCATTTTCGTACGGGTTGATTCCCAAGACCAGAAAATCAGAGCGAACTCATGTTCGCTGCTACACCTCTCGTTTCGGGCAGCCTCAATCCTGCTTTCTGTCGCCGGTTGGGGATTTTTATAAGGATTTATATTGAATGGGGGGCTTTGAATGGTAGAATCCCGCGCTCGTTTTTAACTTTAGGAAAATATAATAAATTTATGGCCAAAACATCGAAATCCAGGAAGTGCGTCTATCTTTTCGGAAATAAAAAGGCCGACGGCGACGGTTCGATGAAACCGCTCCTGGGTGGCAAGGGGGCCAACCTGGCTGAAATGTCGCGGATCGGCCTGCCGGTGCCGCCGGGATTTACCATCACGACGGAGGTTTGCTCCTATTTTTACGAGCACAAAAGGTCTTACCCGAAGGAGATGCAGGGCCAGGTGGCCGCCGGGATCGCGCGGATTGAAAACATCATGGGCCACAAGTTCGGCGATTCGAAGAATTTCCCGCTGCTGGTGGCGGTCCGCTCCGGCGCGCGGGATTCCATGCCCGGGATGATGGACACGATTTTGAACCTGGGCCTGAACGATCAAACGGTCCTGGCGCTTGTCAAAGCGACGAACAACGAGCGGTTCGCCTGGGATTGCTACCGGCGTTTCATCCAGATGTATGGAGACGTGGTGATGGGCGTGCAAAAGGGCCCGGGCGAAGACCATGAGCCGTTTGAAACGGTGATTCACCGGCTTAAACACGAAAAATATCACAAAGACGTCGAAGACACCCGGCTGGACACCGCGGACATGAAAGACCTGGTTTTGCGGTTCCAGAAACTGGTCAAGGAACGCACGGGCAAGGAATTTCCGAAGGACCCGTGGAAACAGCTCGAGGGCGCGATCGGCGCGGTGTTTGGCTCGTGGATGAATGATCGCGCGATCGTGTATCGCCGCAAATACGGCATTCCTCATGAATGGGGCACGGCTGTGAACGTGCAGGCGATGGTTTTTGGCAATACCGGCGAAAAATCCGGCTCGGGCGTCGCCTTCACGCGCGACCCGGCCACGGGCGAGAAATGTTTCTACGGCGAATTTTTGATGAACGCCCAGGGCGAAGACGTTGTGGCCGGCGTGCGCACTCCCGAGCCGGTGGCGCAATTGAAAAACCATTTGCCGCGCGCATTCGCCGAACTGGAACAGGTCCGCAAGACCCTTGAAGCGCGCTTCAGGGACGTGCAGGACTTCGAATTCACCATTCAGGAGGAAAAATTGTTCATGTTGCAAACGCGCAACGGCAAACGCACCGGCGTGGCGGCCGTCCGCATTGCCTGCGAAATGGTGAAAGAGCGTTTGATTGACTGGAAGACGGCCATCAAACGCGTTCCCGCCGATCAGTTGGACCAGGTGCTGGCGCCAATTTTTGATCGCCAGGCCATCAAGTCCGCCAAAGCCATCGCCAGCGGCCTGCCCGCCGGCCCGGGCGCGGCGTCGGGCAAAGCCTACTTCAACGCCGAGAGAGCGGTTGAAGCGGCGCGCAAAGGCGAAAAGGTGCTGCTGGTGCGCGTCGAGACCTCGCCGGAAGATTTGCGCGGCATGATCGCGGCGGAAGGGATTCTGACCGCGCGCGGCGGCGTGAGTTCGCACGCGGCGCTGGTGGCGCGCCAGATGGGCAAGGTCTGCGTGTGCGGCGCCCATGCGTTGCATATTGATTACGCAACCAAAAAAATGACCGTGGATGGCAAATCCTTCAATGAAGGCGCCGCGCTTTCCATAGACGGCACCAGCGGCGCCGTCTATGCCGGCGAACTGAAAACCGCCCACAGCGAGGTCATCCAGGGATTGTTGCAGGACGAGGCGGAAGCCAAAAAGAGCGGCACGTATAAAAATTTCACGCAGTTGATGAAATGGTGCTCGAAAGTCACGCGCATGGAAGTGCGCACGAACGCCGACAGCCCCGAGCAAACGCGCAACGCGGTGGCGTTCGGCGCCAGCGGCATCGGCCTGTGCCGCACGGAGCATATGTTCTTTGAAGGCGACCGCATTGACGCCATGCGCGAAATGATCCTTGCCGAAAACACGGAGGACCGGAAAAAAGCGCTGGCGAAATTGCTGCCGTATCAGCGCGAAGATTTCCTCGGGATTTTCCGCGAACTCAAAGGATTGCCGGCCACGATTCGATTTCTGGACCCGCCGCTGCACGAATTTTTGCCGCACGACCATGCCCAGCAGGCCGCCCTGGCCGGCAAGATGGGCATCAGCCCGGAGAGAATCTCGAAGCGGGTTGATGAATTGCACGAGTTCAATCCCATGCTCGGATTCCGCGGTTGCCGCCTGGGCATCGGTTATCCTGAGATTTCGGAAATGCAGGCGCGGGCCGTGTTCGAGGCCGCGGCGAAAGCGCAAAAGGGAGGGATCCGGTGCCGGCCGGAAATCATGATTCCCCTGGTGGGCTTCAAAAAGGAACTCGATCTGCAAATCGAGCTGGTCCACAAGGTGGCAAAGGAAGTCATGGCCGAAACCAAAACGAAACTCAATTATCTCGTCGGGACCATGATTGAGATTCCGCGCGGCGCGTTGACGGCGGATGAAATCGCGCGGACGGCGGAATTTTTCAGTTTCGGCACGAATGATTTGACGCAGACGTGCCTGGGCATGAGCCGCGACGATTCAGGCTCGTTCCTGCCGCACTATTCCGAGCTGGAGATTGTCAAGAACAACCCGTTTGCTTCCATTGATCAAACCGGCGTCGGCCAGCTCATGCGCATCGCCGTCGAACGCGGACGGGCGACGCGTCCGGAAATCAAGCTGGGCATCTGCGGCGAACACGGCGGCGACCCGGATTCAGTGAAATTCTGTCATCATCTCGGGTTGACGTACGTGAGTTGCTCGCCCTATCGCGTGCCCGTGGCGAGGCTCGCGGCGGCGCAGGCGGCGCTGGACGACGC
>JBOHXA010000169.1:0-3311 GCA_050737335.1 Limisphaerales bacterium
CAGGTCCATTTTCAACAGATGAAGGCGGCGATCGAATCATTGCGAAAAAAGTCCGGCGGCATTTCCCTGAACCACCTGTCGAATTCCTGAACTGCCTGCGTGCCCCGAATTTGTCGCGGGCGCAAACCTCCAGACCGTCCGTTTGCGGCAACCGATTCCTGGAAAGCGCGTGATTGGACAATTCGACTTAAAAAGGAGAATGCGCGGCGAAGGCCCAAAGGAGATTGGCGCTCCCGCCAGGCGGGATTGATACTCCAGAGAGTTACCCATAGGGTAATGTCCTGACGCCCCGGCACAAATGATCTCAAAGCCGGTTCTTGGACCCGGGCTCAATCGTCGCGCACAGTCAAGTTGCCACCGTTTCCCACCGGCGCAAATAAAAACTTATTCACCGGCGCGCCGCGCCCATGGACTTGGGGGGAAGAAGCATTGCCGGGCGCCAAACTTAACAAGGGAATTGTAATCGCGGCTTTGCTTGGGGTGATTCGCAGGGCCGGCCGCAATCTCTGTAGAAAACCGGACAATAGAAACGTCCAGCGCCGCAGGTGCGAAATCATTCGCTATCGCGTGATTGGAGCAGAGGCGGAGGATGCAGCTCCTGGACGGAGCTTGAAAATTCTTTTTTTGCCCCTGCAAATATTTCGGCCCGAACGGGCCTGGACGGGAACGGCTTGAGTGAGATGCTACAACCCCTTCAGGGTTGGGGGGACATTCATGGGTGATTTTCCCAGGGTAGGCCGCAACGCTTCCAACCCCGGGCTGAAAGATTCAATGCCGTTGGCATTGGGACGCGCCGGGAATGTTGAAGGGATTTTCAGCGGCTGCGGCGGCCAGAGCATTCACATAGATCGGCTGCTGGCGGACCCGGACGGGCGGATTGCGGCATTGACATTTCCGCCGGCGGGCGTTTTTCAATCCAGAGCGGCTATTACAGACTGGAGCCTAAAAGAAGTTGTTCGATTTGCTGGCTTGATTTTCGAACGTGGACAGGTACGGTTTGCATCATTAGGCAAACCGTATGTTTCAGCTTTCTCCAAAAGACAAACAAGGATGGTTGCGGGCCTTCATCTTGCCATTTCAGGCATACGTTTTAGCGGCGTTCGTCGTAAAGAAGTATTATATCGGGCACTATGGCGGCTATTTTGAGGACTTCGGGGGTTGGTACCTATTTGGATTTTTCGTTTGTTCTCTTGTCTTTTTGTGCATTGGCACTCTCCAGGTATTCACTCGCCGTTGGTTCTGCGCGCTCCTGAACATTGGCCTCGGAGCTTTATCTGGTTGGTTGGTTCTTTCAATAAACTACGTTAGAGCATAATTCGCGGCGGAATTAATTTCCATCTCGACCACCTGAATTGTTGCTCCGGCCAAAAAATAGGGGCAGTCGTGTCCAGTCGGGTCCAGGTCACATCTATTACCGGTTGTTCTTGAGCTTGAATCTACCTAAATCAACCTTAACTAATGCCGCTTGGCGTCAACTGTGCCGGTTCTTCGAGAATGTCGAGCAACGCCCTGGCGCAGTAAACGCGGTCGCGTTTCGCCGTGCCCGCCTGCTGGACAATGCCAAGGCGTTCCAGCCGTTCAATCGCACGTTGCGCGGTCGTGAACGCCACGCCGAGTTTTTGGGCGCAACCTTTGGCGGTGATAAACGGATTTGCCCCCAACAATTCAATTGTCCGTAATGGCGTTTTAGTGAATTCGCCTGCAACGGCTTTTTGCCATTCAGCCAGCTTCGCATTGATGCGGGCAGCACGGCTTAGGGCATCTTCGGACATCCGCGCTATGCCTAACAAAAAGTATTCAATCCAGTCCTGCCATGTCCCGCGCTCATTGACACCACGCAAACCGTCGTAATAATCGCGGCGTGATGCCTCAAAAAAAGCGGACAAGTAAAGTAACGGCGTCGGCAAAATCCGCCGTTCGATCAAAAACAACGTGATAAGCAATCGGCCTATGCGTCCATTTCCATCAAGAAACGGGTGAATCGCCTCAAACTGATAGTGCGCCAGGGCAACAGTCACCAGCGGCGGTAAATCGGAGTCATGCAAAAGCTTTTCCCATGCAGCAAGGCACGGCTCTACTTCGTTGGGTGGCGGTGGAACAAAAGAGGCCGTTTCAGGCGATGAACCGGGCTTGCCGATCCAATTCTGAATCTTTCGGAACTGACCGCGTGCGGCATGGTGTCCCTTCACGTTGGTCATGAGTTTTTCATGCAACTCTCTGATAAGGCGGACACAAATCGGCAATTCTTTGAGTCGGGATATGCCGTGTTCCAAGGCGACGACATAGTTGCCTACTTCGCGCAGATCGTCCGGGCTGCGTTCAACGGCAATACCGGCTTCGGCGGCTAACAATTCGCCAAGGGTCGCCTGTGTGCCCTCAATTTTGCTGGATAGCACAGCCTCGCGCCGGGTAAATGGACGCATGAGGATGTGTGGATTAGGCAACCGCCCGCCCTCGCCGGCCAGCTTGCCAATCAGCCTGTCCGCCTCGGACTGCAACTTGATTAGCCGGGGCGTCCACTCCAAGGCAGGCGGCAGAGGGTCGGGCACAAAGGCGGAATATTTGCCTTGCGGGACTTTCCTGCCGGGAATGTGGGTTGCTTTTGCCATCGGTTTCTATTTTCGATGCCGAAAATAGCGCCTTTCCTTATTAGCGTAAATGGCTAAAAACGAAAATAAGACGATTTCTTATTAGCGGGAGTTCAAGTCTCGCCGAAAAGCGATTCAAGATCGCGTGCGCCATGATAAACATGATGCACTTGAATTACATCTCCAACGTTTCGGTAGAAAACGAGATAATTGTCAAACCCGGTCACCCGGAAGGAGCGAATTCCCAAGAGCCGGGAATTCTTGAACTTTCTCCTCCTGCCAAGATCGGGGTTGGCGGCAAGAGCGTTAAACGTCTCGTAGGCGGCTTCGATCACGCGCGTCGCGGCGTCGGGATTGTCCTGGGCGATAAATCTCCAAATGCCCCAAAGTTCATCCTCGACGATTGGGTCAAGGACATATTTAGGCACTGTTGCGGGCTTGTTTTATCTTCTTGCGGAGTCTGCGGAATACTTCTTCGCCGTCAACGCCTTCGCCCCGGTCGAGCCGTTCGACGCTTTGGAGCAGTTGCGCTTCCAGTTCTTCCATCGTCGCCGGGGCCTTGGGCATGCGGGCGTCCTGATCTTCTTTGAGGCGGCGCAACCCGGCTCGTATGACTTCACTGGCGGTCTGGTAAAGACCGCCGGTTACTTCCTTCTCAACGAACTTTTCCAATTCGGGCGTCAGCGATACATTCATAGTCAGAACTCCGTCAAATTCATCATT
>JBOHXA010000170.1:0-13918 GCA_050737335.1 Limisphaerales bacterium
CGCCAATCCTTAAGAACAGTGTGTAAATGCGCCCAACCAGAAGTATCTCAGGCTGAATTGATGCGCCGTTTTCTGGTCAAAGACGCCGTTTAGCTGATAGCGCCAGCCAAACTCGAAGGGGCTGCCAAAGCGGAGGTCATTGTAAAGCATTAGCCCTAGGCCGATCAACGTTATCGGCACGAGCGCTGCCGCCAGCGAAATAAGGGTCGGCCAACGCGAACCCCGTCCGGCTGATTCCCGCCAAATTTGGACTACCGGTATTGAAAGGATGATGCCTCCAAAGAGGAGCGACGGCCTGGAGGCGACGGCTAATCCATAGGCGAGACTCGCCAAAGAAAGCAAAACGGCCCCCCGCTTGGGTTCTGAATGTAGCGCTCCCCAAATTGCGAAAAGCGCAAGCATCGCAAACGTGAAACCGCCTATTATTGCCACGTCGTAGAAGTCGCCAGAGAACGTCAACCCGGTGATTAAGCCCAGGACGACCACACCGCCCGTTAATATCCAAACACGAGACTCCGAAAAATAACGGCGGCATATTGCCCGCGCCAAACCAAGAAACGCGGCGAAGCCAATTGCAAAAAGAATTGCGACCGCGCTTGCCTCGGAAAGGTAATCTCCAGTCAAGGCATGGTAAGGCCAGAAGAGCATCAACGCCGGCGTTACCCCGAAATACAGGTATAGCCTCCCTTTATAGTAGCTGATGTCACCTATATCCGGTACGTACCATGCGTTTGCAATCGGATCGTAAGGATTGGCGAGGTGGGCAAGAGCTGCTGGCGCGTCTCGTTTCAGATAAAGATGCCCCTCGGAAAATCCCTGGACCAGAAGGTTATAATACTCGCCTTCTGCGGGGCTGCTTGAGTCGAAAGTGGAATTTGGCTCAACCATCCAAACAAAAAGGCCAATGATTATGGAGCAAAACAGACAAGGAGATGCGTGTTGGAGCCACCGACTCCCGGACCCGGAAAAAGTCACTTTTTTGGGATCCGGCATTTTATCGCTCATCTGATTGGTTCTCAAACCCGGGGTGTCTGGCATGCGATTGTGGCAGGTATAATAATAATTCCGTTCCGTCACGGCAAGCGCCCATGCTGAGTAGTAGAATGTCGTTGCCGGCGGTGCTTTTGCTTTTGCGCGCCGAAAGGAAGTCTTCGAGCAACACCTGCCCAACCAGTTTTTCCCGGGCACCATGTTTGGCCGGGTCGTGGCGCGGATGGTCCAATTTTTCCGGGATAGGCGCCGAGGATCCGTCCTATTGCGATTTTTGGGCGGCCTTTCCTTCGGCTTCCTTGAGCATCGGCCATGCCTTATTGAACTCGTGATTTAGCTCGGGACCACGGCTTTTGTCCCAGTCTCCCTTGTCAATCTTCCCGTAGCTCGAAATGGGACGGCGCGATTAGCTGATAGGACCGATGCGATTCTCCGGCGAGGGCGGACGGCCTGCGGCGATGCGATTTCTGCTCTAATCGCGTTTTCTTATGCGGCACGCCCAGATCAATTGAGCAAAAAGGCGGATCGGATCAAGGAAATCTTTTAAAACTCTGACGGCCGGTGGCGCCGCCACTGGAGCTCCCAATTGAAGCCGCAGGGCCGGCATAACCGCGCAAGCAGAGCCGTGCGCGTCAGCCTGGCATCTTTATTGTTCAATTTTAATTCGTTCAATTTAAAATAAAGCATGCCAGTCATCTTTGCGGCGCAGACGGATTTAACAATCTATGTCGTCTGTGTGATCTTTATCGCCACACTCATTCGTTCCGCCTTTGGTTTTGGGGAAGCGTTGATTTCGGTGCCTTTGCTGGCCATGCGGATGCCGCTCAAGACCGCGGCCCCGCTGGCGGTGATGCTTTCGATCACGGTTGCGGCGGTGATCGTCGTGCAGGATTGGAAACAAGTCCATGCCCGGAGCGCCGCCTGGCTGCTCCTGGCCACGCTGTTTGGGATTCCGCCCGGTCTCATGCTCTTGTGTTGCCCTCAACAGCAAATGGTAAGGCTCATTCTGGCTTTGGTGATCGTGCTGTTTGCGCTTTATTCACTGGCCCGGCCGCCACTGCGCCTCCGAACCGACCATAAAACGTGGCTGGCCATTTGCGGATTTTTTGCCGGTATCCTGGGCGGCGCCTACGGCATGAACGGCCCGCCGCTTGCCATCTATGGGACAATGCGCGGCTGGTCGCCGCAACAATTTCGCGCCACGCTCCAGGGATATTTCCTGCCGGCGAGCCTCCTGGGCATGGCCGGATACCTCGTGAAGGGACTCTGGAGCCATGACTGCGCGCGCTATTATTTGGTCGCGCTGCCGGCCGCAATCCCCGCCATCTGGCTGGGCCGCCTGGCAAATCGTCGCCTGCCGACCGGGCAGTTTCGCAAATACGTTTATGCGGGCTTGATTATTATCGGCGTGGTTCTCGCGATCCAGGCGTTCGGGGCCGCTCGCTAGCCTGCCTGGCCAGACCAGTTTTGAATCCGCTGGCGACATTCAGCGGAAAATTTACAACTGTCAGTTTCATGTTGGCCCGCTCGCAAGTGGCGCTGCCACTGCAAACCGGTTTCAATTTCACTGAAACAGTTTTTACGCTGCTTGCGGAATAGTCTCAACAAAGCGCTTTATGACCTTTATGAACCAATGGCGAGGCGTTGCGAAAAATCAAGCTCGCGACTACTCTCGCTGTGCTAACCCTGAGGCCTTTCTAGAAAAACACTTCGGCATCGCTCCGTGGTGGCTATGGCGGGTGTCGTTGCTCGATGGGTTAAGTATGCTTGGCTGAAAGTATTTTTCACGTACTCATGACGAACAAAAGTGCCGCCGAATACTGTTTGTAAGGAAGTCGCGGGCACGGGCGATGTCGAAGTTTGGTTGGACACAGTAACGTGCAATGGTTCCGTCAAGTGAAGCAATCATCCAGAGCGCTATCGATTCCGAGTCGAGGTTTGGGGAAACTTGTTGGAGCTGCCCAGCACAGTGAATCAGACTCTTCAAAATCTCCCGCATGTCCCGGTCAAACTCCTGGCGAAACTTACAAACGCGAATGTTGCGAGCACTTTCGGCCAAAACCTCCATCCAAAGGCGTGCATCGGAACTATCGCAGAGTTTCCGGACACAATAACACATGGATTCGACAAGGCCATCGATAGGATCGGCGATTCGCGCCATTGGACGCAAAGCGGAGATCAACTGGGATTCCTGAGACAATTTTTTGAAAGTACGCCGATTGCGAACTGCAGCGGCAAAAGACCGTCGAATATCCCCATCACGCATCGTATAAGTAAAGCTAAGCAACACAAAAACGCCACAGACAATAGTCTGTCATTGGCCCGCCGACGGATTCATTGCAGTAGCCGGCGTTTGTGCCGGAACTTGCGCAGCCGCCCCTATCTCCATCTGCTGAATCTTCTGCGCCAGCATCTTCGCCGCCGTCGGATTCGTTTGCTTGAGATACTGCCAATGCAACGCCATATGCTGCTGCACCCGCTCCTTCGCCACCGGGTCCACCGGCGCGCCGATCTGCCCCTGCTTCGCAAGCCAGCCCAGGTCCACCAGAATCCGCGTCGCATGGTCCTCGCCTGGCATCACCGCCGCCGGATAACCCTCCTTGAGCACAAGAATATCAATCGCCTCAGCCTCCGCCTCGCTATTCGCCTTTTGATTCGTCGGAACGAACGCCTTCAGCGCCACACGCGGATCATCCGCGTACAACGCTTCCTTCGTCAGTTCCTCCATGCTCACGTTTTGGTTGCCTTGGAACGCCTGCAACCGCGCAATCGCCATCTGCAACCGTTTCTGCCGGTTCCACCCATCCGGCGCGCCATCCGGATAAATCATGTATTCATCATGCAACGCCGCCTCCGGCAACGTGCCGATATTTCCCGCCGCGTAATAGCTGAAATCGTTGCCCTTGAACTGGCACAAAAGGCCCCAAATATGCCGGTAACACTCCGTAAGCGAATCGCGGAAAATCATCGCGTTATCGTTCATCCCCGCCGATTGCAACGCGCTGATCCGCTGATTCTCCGTCGCCGTTCGCGGCTTGCCCTGGCCCGCGTTCGTCATGTCGCTGATGCCAAAATCCGGCGTCATCGCCTGCTGCTCGCCCAACCCCGCCGCAAACGCAAGTTCTTCGTCGTAGGAAATCGGCGGCGGCGGCATCGGCACACCCTTGATGTTCGCCGGGATGATCTCGCCCGGCTGCCAGCGCAACGATGCCACATTCGGAATTTCGCCGTCCGCCGTCAGCACCGGCCGATTGCTGAACGTGATGGCATCGGCCTTCTCGTTCCAAAGTTTTGTCAAATAAGCCTCGACCGGCGCCAGCAACTCACCCAGCCCGCGCGGCGAATACCACCCCGGATCCTTCACCTCGGCCTGGAACGAAAAAAACGGCAGCGAGACCCTTGCGGGTCGGCCACCATTGCCCGCGGCGCTGCCACCCCCAAATTTGTACGGGCACGCAAACGGCGCCCGAATCTTCAATTCCGGATTCTGCGGCGAATACGTATAAACCGTCCAGCCATTGTCATTCTTCACCCAATGTTCCCACAGGATGATGACATAAGCATTCGTCGAATGCGTGATCCCCTCGCGCAACTGCTTGTCACGCACGTATTGCAGCAGCGTGTCCATCTGCTCGACCCCGCGAATCTGCCGCACCGTCTCGGGCGACTGATCAAACCGCCTGTTGCGCTGATAACGCGGCACCGTCCACTGCTGGATATGCACAAACTCATCCGCCTCCTTCAAATCATCCGCCATGTCCGGCACGAGCAAAAACATCGGATCAATCGCCTCAAACACCAGCGCATTATCTTCAAACGGGTCCGTCGTGATCTTCAACACCCCGCGCCCCCGCAACAACATCGCATCCACCACCGTCCGCATCCGCTGCAAAAAATTCGATTTCTCGAACACGCGATAATTGAACCAATCCGCCGCCGACTCAGCCAAAGTGTCCGCCTGCGCCGCTGTCGAGACAAACGACGCCAGCCGGTTCCCCGACATGATCTGACCCAGCCAAAACGGCTTTTGTTTCCGGATCGCCATGTCAATCGCCGGATAATGCCCATCCGCCGCCGTCGCAAATGGACGGCTCCGCCGCCGCAGCCCCTCATGCCGCATCGTCGAAAAAATCCGCTGCTTCTGTTCCCACGGCAGCCGCTCCAACATCATTCGATGTGCCCGCTCATAACTCGCCTTGCTCATAATTTTTTCCTTTCATCTCATCCCGTAGCATCCGATCTGAATCGGCTCTAACCCTTTCGCGGCTGCGCGCCGCCAAAACAACGTCGAAGCCAGCCGCGTCAAACTCTTCCGCTTTCCATCCTGTTCATCCTGTCAAAAAACCTTCCATCATCTCACCCGAAATACGCTCCCGGCAACTGTCCCACTGCCTCCTCATTTTCATTCAGTTCGCGCAACTGCTCCGTGAACGACCCCGCCCTCCCGCGCTGACCCAGGCTAAACGACCCAACCTGCCGCGCCGTCGTCATTGCGCCGAAGACGGCGTCGGCGCGATCGGGACTTTCCACGCCACGCTTTCTCATGTCGCTCTTGCTTTCGATGGCCAGTTTGCCACGGAAATGCGGGACGCGCTTGCGGTCGAGCATTTGGGCGCGCAGGCTGTCGTCGTCGGGCAGGATGATTTCGCGGCGGACGATTTGTTTTGCGGCTTCGAACCATATTTCAGCGGCCAGGTTGGCGTAATGCTCACAGTATCGCGGAGGAGCGCCGTTATTCACGCGATTGATGGGCCAGCCCATCTTCCGCAGTTCGTCGCAGATGAGTTTGCCGCCGCCGCCTTCGTCGCCGTCAATCTCATGGAGCTTGAGGCCAAGCCGCGTAAAGGCGGCGATGAACCGGCCGCAAATCGCGTGCAGATTGTCCGCGCGAAACGTTTCTTCCAGGGTAACGACGTTTCCGTCACGCAGCGCCAGGACGTTTTCGTCGCCGTCGTTGCTCCAGGCGAAATCGCAAAATGCTTTTCCTTCCGTGGCAGCGCCACCTGCCTTCCTTTCAAGGGGCGGGTCGGCCATCAGGTCTTCGAGGGCTTTCAGGTCTATTACGGCGTCGGCCACCGATTCCATGAATTCGGCGATGACCATCGAGCGAAAGAGCGGATGATTTTCGCCCCATTTATCGCGCAGGCGGTCTATGTGTTCCTGCTTCCAATGCGGGCATTCCGCCGCGCGCTGGACGAAGGTCTTATAAAACTTCGCGCGGGTGGTGTGGCTGCGATAGAATTCGCCCCCCGCGTAGCCGGGCGAACTGGCGAGAAGCAGGCGCGTGGGTTTGCAACGTTCGATGGCTTCGAAGATATCGTCCTTCACCGTCTTGGCTTCGTCCACGATGATCATGAGCGGCTCGTCCGGCCCGCCGGCGTGATGGCCTTCGAACTTGCCGGCTTCGTTGGTGGAAAAACCTTCCCAAAAGCAGCTGGCGGATTGGGTCTCGATGCGCGGGGTCCGGAAAAACTTCCAGCCCGGGAAACGGGTGCGATGGGAGTGGAGGGCGGGGACGAGCTGGTCTTTGATTTGGCGGTAACAGCCACTGGTAGTGATGACGTGGCCTTTGGGGTATTTCGCCAGGTGCCACAGGATCGCCGCGCAGATGACGCGTTTGGTTTTGCCGCCTTCGTTGCAGGAACGAAAGGAAACGGCCGCGCCGGCAAGACATAGGGCGCGGAGGACATCGCGCTGCTTTGGATACAGTTGCATGCCGAGGGTTTCGGCCGCGAAACCCTCGGGCGTCAGATCGGGAGCTTTTTTTGAATTTTTAGTCATTTTTTGCGAGCTTCCTCGATGAGGTGTTCGGGGATTCCGGCGATGGTTTGGGTTTGAGTTTTGGGCGCTGAGGCGGTTTGGGAATCGGGGTCATCGTCTCCTTTGCGGTTTGGGCCGAAGATGTCGGAATAACGACGTTTGAGGAGCCAGCGGACGAGGGGGTTGGGCCTGGAGAATATCATGTGGGTTATTGTATCGAGGAACTTGATTTTGGCGGCGGATTGGATGGAGGCGAGATGGGGGTGTCTCTGGAGCTGCTTTTTGTAGGCGGCCGGGGTAACGGGTCCGCCTTCCAGAGCGATTTGGATTGGGATGCCTTTGGCGACGAGCCCGGAGACGCGGTGGACGAGGGCAGGGGTAACCGCGGATACTGGACCGGGATTTGTGGAGTTATTCATGCTGGTTTGGCGCGACGTCTTCCCTTTTTATCATCTCACCAGCATCTATTCATAATCACGGGGCATGTTCAACAACGGCAGTTGGAACCTTTTGAAACCTTTTGGAACCTTAGTAGAGTAGACCGGAATGGACGGGTTGAGAGGCAGAGCCAATGACCGTCACATTCCGGCCCCTCATCAAACCGGACGGACGGGTTTATCCTGTTCCATCCTGCCCATCCTGTCAGAAACTCCCCGGATTTTTTAGACAGGATTTATCCGCTGTTGTGCTGCCGGGTCAGGGCAACCGTACGACTCGCGACCTTGTTCAGTCAGAGCGCGCTCACGCTGCGCTGCTACAAGAACGAGGGGCGTAGCAGGCCAACATGAGTTGGTCAGATGCAAAATCACCTGCCACGGTGCCAACGAATGAACCCAATCACCCATCTCCACCTGCAACTGATAGCGCAACGCTCAAGCCGGCCCATCAAGAGCCTTCAGGCGGGGGAGTGCCGCATTACCGTGTCCTGATTTTTATCAAATTTCAGATTTTTTTCAGGCGCGATGTCAAAGCCTTTTTCACAGAGGCATGAATTTCTTCGGGGAAACCTGACGGAAGTTGCGTTTCAAGCGCGTTCATCGCGGTCCCGGCGGTCTTGGTGACATCCGCCAACACATCATGTGCAAGAAACCCAGGCAAACCAGCCCGCCTGGCGGTCTGGATAAAATGGCGTCCCTCAATTTCATCAATCCGGTAGTGCCGATTATCTCCGACTGACATTGCCAGTTTCATTTGTTTGCGCTCGATCTGGCGGTCTTCAAGACTTGGCTGTGCCGTGAGAACGTCGTAAATCGGCGTCAACTGAAACCGCCCACCCCGCCCTAAAAAGATGCTAAAATTCTTTGCATGGCCATCGGTCGCGCCCATAAGCCAGAAGATGACTTGTGATTTCAAAAACGTTTTTTGGTCTTCCGCCGGCGTATCGCTTCCCTTCAAAAGACTGAGAACATCGCCGATGCCTGGTCCCCCATGACTTTGATACTTCCTGCTGGAAGGACAGGAAAGAGCCTGACAAAAATCCTCCTGCGGAATTCGGAGCAGTCGCCCATCGGGTGTCCATTTCCGGTCGAATCTTTCAATGACCAACGCTTTGGTTTTTCCAAAGACCGTTACCTCGGCAACATTCACCGGAAGGCCAAACGCGGCCATGAGTTTCAGGCAGTAATATTCATTTTCAACGCTGTTTGAAAGATCAATGCCATTTGGCAAAGTTCCGATTTGGACTTTTAAAACATGGGTTGTCGGTGTTGTGCCGTGTGGTTTCAACCATTTCCCTTCATAAGACAGCAGGGCTGTTTTCTCCTGCACCCCGGCAACCGAGATGCGAAAATCCTGATCCAAATCAAGGCCCAGCGGCGCGCGGACAAGGTTGTTCAGCAGTTTCTCAATCTTCTGATCGCCAATGATTTCCCCTTTGATACCTGATTTATCAGGGATGGCGGCATCGTCATCAGGAACAAATTGCAAAGCCCCAACGCAATCCCGCCCAATCTCGGACAGCAGACTGTATGCGTCCACGCCCTTCGCCCCAATTTTTTCCGCAACCCGCCGCCTAAGAATGTCGGAGTCTGGCAACAGGTTTTCGCAAACCGCGACGACCCGTTCGCCTCTATAAACATCTTCCCGCAAAGGAAGAGAAAGTGAAACCGGAATGGCATTTTCCCAGGACAGCCAGGTTTCGTCATATCGAAAAGAAATAGCACCCGATGCCTCTTTCAGGAGATGCCCGACCAGGCGGTTGTTCAGAAGAACCCGCAGAGGTGTATGCATGCGCTTGCGGGGCATCAGAAATAACTTTCCACGCCCGGTCCGCCTTTGGAGCGGGGCGCAATCTGAAGTTCCAACTCCAGGGCCGCGAGAACAGCCAGAACGGTTTCAATCTTTGCGGCCGGGTTCCCATTTTCAATCAGAGAGATTGTTTCCTGACGCAACCCTGCCTTATCGCCCAACGCCTTTTGGCTCAAATCCCGCTGCTTCCGCGCGCGGCGGATTAAATTGCCGATTTGTTTTGGATCACGAGCGAGAACGTTCATGGCGTTATTATGCGCCAGACACGATAAATGTCAATATCAGATTTAGCGCATAATTCATGGTTATGCGTTAAAACCATAAAATGCGCGGACGGCTTCATGGATTGTGCGCAATTCGGCCGCGAACGGCGGCGAAACTGCTTCATACGGTTACCCTTTCGGTCATGGTAAATAGCCGCGCTGGAGATTTTGCCCCTCTTTTGCGCTCCCCGGAAGTTTTTGAAATTCATCTTTCAATTTACTCAGGCCTTCGGGTATTTCCTCAACCAATTTCAGATGATTCTTGTCGTTAGATTCCGCCGCTTCAGTATTTCTCACCCGTGGCTTCCGCATCGTCACGCCTCTTGCATGGGTACTGGCGAAACTCCTTATGTTGTTTGAAAGAACTCGAATCTTCTCTGACGTTTCTTTTGGAATGTAAATGTCGTTCCGTTCATCCTGTCAAAGATTTCCGGAGTATTAATTAGCGGCT
Source organism: Limisphaerales bacterium (assembly GCA_050737335.1). Lineage (GTDB taxonomy): Bacteria > Verrucomicrobiota > Verrucomicrobiia > Limisphaerales > UBA11358 > UBA11358. Next base: position 9,712 of record JBOHXA010000170.1, read on the forward strand.
GTCCCAACCGTCAAAAAATCACGGCCCCTCCTTGACACGATAAAAGCGTGACCGGTTAGTCGCATGAGTATCGTCGAACAAAAACGAACTGCCCGATGGATTGGTCGAAAGCAATGGAATCCAGTTTGTCGAAGCCAGATTCGTGGACATCTGAACGGCGTAATTCTGTCCCGCGGCGCCATTCACCGTCATCTGAAATTGTCCGCCGGACAAATATCCCGGCCCGGAAATCGTCGGCGGCAGCGCCGCGGAGTTGACGGTGATGGAAAGGGCCCGTTTTACAGTGGTCGAATTCGCGTCCGTCACCTGCACCTGGAAATAGGCCGTTTGGTTTGTCGTCGGCACGCCGGAAATCAGCCCGCTGGAAGGATGCAGCGACAATCCCGACGGCAGAGACGCGGAGCCTTGGGCCAGTTGCCATGTGTAAGGCGGATTCCCGCCGTTGGCGCCCAGTTGCGCGCTGTAAACCGCGCCAACCGTGCCATTGGACAGCGAGACATTGGTGATCGTCAGCGGCGGCGCGGGCGGGTTGACAATCGTCAGGGTCAACCCGTCTTCCTCATACACATTTGCGACTGCATCCGTCACAACCACGTCAAAATAGAAATTGGTGCCATAGCCCGGGATGTTTCCCGGGACGGCGGGCGTGCCGGACAGAACGCCGCCGGAGGACAAGGACAGATTCGGCGGCGGCGAGGCGGAATAATTCGGAACGTACCAGCCGTACGGGGGCGTGCCGCCGGAGGCTTGAAGTTGCTGGCTGTAAAACAGCGTGTTTGTGCCATTGGGCAGGTAGAAAGTATTGATTTGGAGCGGGCCGAGGACAGCCAGCGTGAGATTGGTGAACACCTGTGTCCCGCCATGATCCGTCACAAACACGGTAAAGGTATTTGTGCCGGTGTAGTTTGGCGTGCCGGAGAGAACCCCGCTGCTGGACAACGTCAAACCAAACGGCGAATTGCCGTTCAACGACCAGGTGTAAGGCGTCTGTCCGCCGGAGGCTTGAAGCGTTTGGCTGTAAAACACGCCAGAGGCGCCATTGGGCAACGACGTCGTTGTTATTTGAAGCCCCGGAGCACCCGAAGCGATAATGTGAAGCGACAACGGTTGATCCGCCGTGTGGCCGTTGCCGTCATCCGCGTGAACAGTAAAATTAAACGTGCCGGCGGAGCTGGGCGTTCCGTTAATCTCGCCATTGGGATAAAAATTCATGTCCGGCGGCAACGATCCGGAATTGATGGACCAATTGATATTGCCGCTGCAGCTCGATGCGCTCAACCATTGGTCATAATAAACGCCGTTCGTGCCGTCCGGCAGGGACGTGGTGTTGATTTCGACTCCGTTGCAGGATTGAACTGTGAAATTCGCCGTGCCGTTGTTGTTATTGTTGGTGACGTTTTGATTGTTCGGGCACTGGTAATTGCCGCCGCCGAGAATGTTGTCCAAACTGTCGCTGCCGCCGCCGCAATTAACGCTCACGCTCCAATCGCCGTTGGCCACGTTCAACGAATAATTGCCGTTGCCGTCGGTATCCATTTGCGCCTGATAATCCTGTCCGTTGATCGTCGCAAACACATTGACCTGCACACCCACAACATTTGTGCCATTGAATTGAACATTGCCGGTGATGTGATTCGTGGCGGGAAGAGCGGTGAAATTTTGATGAACCGCCGCGCCGGTGTCGAGATTGGTCCCGCCGTTTTGGTCGAGCGCCGGCTGCGAAAAGAGATAGTTGGCGGGAGCGCTGTCGCCGCTGACTTGCGCCTGCCAGGCGTCGCCGCTCAAGCCGCCCACTGCGCCAACGACATAGTTTCCGTCCGCATCCGAATCGCCGTCCGATTGAAATGTGTTGTTCTGGTCGCTGGCGGAGACGTCAATGCCGGGCACCGGGTTTCCCGAATCATCCTTCACTGTGCCGTAAAACAACGCGGTGGCTTTGGGGTAGGCGAGCGTAAGGCCAGTGGCGCCGGCGCTGACGTTGGTGCTGTTATTGAATCCAACGTAGCCGTAAACGCCGAGACCTTGATCGGAGCTGCCGGCTCCCCATGTCCCGGAAGTGACTCCGATGCTGAAATTACCGTTGGTGTCGCTGAAACCAATTCCGATCACGCCGCTGTTGTCAGAGGCGGGCATAAAAACGCCCGGCAACTTGATGGAATTATCATTCGCATCAACCAATGTGCCGGAGATTTTGGCTGTGGCGACTATTAGCGTTAAATTGGTGTTGATGATCTGGCTGCCGCTCAATGTGAGAACCGGCGAAGCTGAATAATCGGCGACATAATTGCTGCCGAAAGCCATCGGCACATAAGTTCCCGGGGGAAGCTGAATGGCGTATGCGCCGGAATTGTTCGCCACCACCTCCGCCAGAGGAGTTCCCGGCCCGTGATTTCCGCTGCGCGGCGGAGGAAACAGGATGACCCCGGAGTCGGGAACCGGCGCGCCGTTGTTGACCACGTTGCCGGTGATCTTCTGCGCGAAGGGAAAATTGGTGACGTTAAAGGAATTCGTGATTGGCGAAAAATGCCCGACCGGACTGGACAGCTTGAACAGATATTTTCCAATGGCGCTTTGGTTGAAGTCGAAACTTGGGAAGTTCAGCGTCGCGGTGATTTGTCCGTCAGCCGTGCCATCCGTGTCACCCGGCACATTGAAGTTCGTCACGCCGCCGATGACCATTCCGGCCTGTCCGTCGGTCAGGTTGAATTGCTGTACGAGCAAATCGCCCGCGTCAATCGTGCCATTGGCGTTAAGATCGAGAAATTTCTGAACCACGACGGTTTCCGTATTCGTCAAGCCGGTCATCGTCAACGTGGTGGTTCCGCTGTAAGTGTTGCTGACGGCGGACGGCGTGACGGTAAAGCCGGTCGCCCATCCGCTCTGACACAGAAAAAGGCTTGCCTGAAAAAGGAGAAGCCCGCTAATCATTTTTGAGATGAATGATTTCATTCGAGATTTCCCATCTGATTTGTTGTTCATATCGTGAATGAGCCGGTTTTTAGGTGTTTTCGCCATTCTCTTGCCGCCGCGTGGGTTGTTAAGCCATTTCGCAGTGCCAAAAGGCCATTTTTCAGTGAAACTGGCTGCGCGGTGCGATCCTCGCGCAGCAGTATCCATTCCACATCGCCAAACTGGTTGACGCAAAGCAACGGGCGATGAGAGCTCTTTTCGGGTGAAAATCCCGCTCAACCGGCGCGCTGAAATTTTCAGGAATAAATGCCGCCACTCCGCCTCTCGCCCAAGAACACAAAATCCGACGCCGCGAGGAGCGACGCCAGCAATCAACAACGCAAACGCAGCAAAATTGAAAATCAAAAAGTGAGCGAACTATGAAAAAAGAAATTCCAGTTCTATAATTGTGACATTTCATGATTTGTTCGGCAGTTTCCCGGTTAAATCAGTCAGTCTGCTTTCGCTTCAGATTCCTATGTCTTCGACTCGGCCGCAGGGGCCGCGGCTGGCTGCCTGTGACGACGTGCGTCAGGATAAACCGGGGACGGCTGAAATTTCTATTCCACCCTGTTCATCCCGTTCATCCCGTTCATCCTGTCAAAAACTCCCGGAATTTTAAGACAGAATCCATCCGCTGTTGTGCTGCCGAATCTCGGCAACCGTACGACTCGCGACCTTGTTCAGTCAGAGCGCGCTCACGCGACGCTGCTACAAGAACAAGGGGCGTATCCGCCAACATGAGTTGGCTCTGATTCCTGGTTTTAGCCCTCAAGCCCGCTCGAGCGCTATGGCGGAGAGCACAGGATTTACAGGAAGTCCTCTTGGCGGAAGCTTGTCGGAGAGGAAGGTTTGAGATGATTTCTTTCTTTCGCCCCTCAATGCTTAGTCCTATCATTCCGCGGCATGCAAAACCGAATTCGCTTAGGCGGTTTCATACCCCTTATCACCGTTTTGTTTTGGAGCGCCGCGATGCTGGCGCAAGAGACATCTGGAATTCATAAAAGCCAGGGAGATGTTTCTGCTGTAGAAAAGCAAAACAGTTCTGAAGCAACAGATATAATACGGGTTTTGCGGGAAAATGGCGCTAGACTCGGATGCTGTTTTACATTGGAATATCGGAGTTACGACATTACGGGCAAAGCCTCCCTTATAGAGAGGCCGGTCAGAACCAATCTAAACGCGGTCTCAATTCCATTATTGATATCAAAGCTTCGAGGCTTTCTGGCTGGATTTATCATCGTGCAGGATATAAAGG
>JBOHXA010000171.1:0-3311 GCA_050737335.1 Limisphaerales bacterium
GTCCAGGACAGTTCTGGACCACCAAAGGATTACGCTGCCTCTGTGCCTTGGACGAAGCCCGCCGCAACCACCACTGGGACGAACTTTGGGCACAAAATTAAGGACAGTGCCAAGATGCGCCCGACCGTCCGTATAATCCGGCCATATCTCTCTGGAGACGTCAGCTCTAACGGAATTTTGTGCAAAGTTTGTACAAATTTCCGGTTGATGTCCATTTTCTTGAGGAAAACTGGTGCGGATAACAGGACTTGAACCTGTACGCCTCACGGCACTACCACCTCAAAGTAGCGTGTCTGCCAATTCCACCATATCCGCGCCATTGAAATAATAAAACAATCATCCGGCCAATGGCAAGGGCATTCACGGGCAGAAGAATCAAATTGTCAACTTTGTCAGGCGAATTCGCGTAGCGCCCTTACAAAATCTCGAATGCAGATTTGACGCGCGCCATCACCGCCCCGGCGTCCGCCTGGGATGCCGCGTGAATTCGCGCCAGGATGCCGCCTTTTGACGCTCGCTCGCCGGGCTTGCCGATACGGTCAATGCCCACGTCATAGTTAATCGTGGATTCCCTCGTTAATCGTCCACCCCCCAGGTCACGAATGACTTCACCCAACACGCGGGCATGGCAACGGGAAATAATTCCCGGACGCGGGGATTTCACCTCGACCACCAATGGCGCGGTAGAATCCAGAGACAATTTCTTATGGAAGGCCGCCATATCGGCGCCTTGGGCGCGGAGCATTTCGTCAAATTTTTTTCGCGGCGCGCCTGAGTCCAGGCAATTTGCCGCCATTTTTCGCCCGGTTTTGAAATCCTTTGCCTTATGAGTTTGCTCGAGCAAATGGCCGGCGCAGGACAACACGATGTCGCGCAGATCGGAAAGAGCGGTTGTAGTGGCGGCGCGCCGCGCCGGCGGCACGTCCCGCATTGGCCGGACGCGCCGAATCCCGCTGAACGCGGCTTGGACATCGCAACCCGATGTCCCTGCCACTTTCGCATCGTTGGAACCGTCCAGGCAGGCGACGGATTCTTTGATCTCCAGCCAATTGCCGGCCGCGCGGCCCAAGGGCGTGTTCATATCCGATAAAATCGCCCGAGTGTTTACGCCGCAATCATTGCCCAAAGCAACCATCGCGGCGGCCAATTTCCGGGCGTCCGCTTTGGTTTGCATGAAAGCCGCGCTGCCGAATTTTACATCCAGAATCAATGCATCGAGATTTTCGGCAAGTTTTTTCGAAAGAATGGAGGCCACGATGAGCGGGATGGAAGGCACGGTCCCGCTGGCGTCGCGAAGCGCGTACATTTTTTTATCCGCCGGGACCATTTCGTCAGTCTGCCCGCAGATAACGCAGCCGATGTCCTGGGTTTGGCGAATGATGTGGTCCAGCGGCAGCAGCGTTTTGATGCCGGGAATCGAATCGAGTTTGTCGAGCGTGCCGCCCGTGATGCCCAGTCCGCGGCCAGAGATCATCGGCACGCGGAAACCAAGGCAGGCGAGCAGGGGCGCCAGAGGAATGGAAACTTTGTCGCCGATGCCGCCGGTGGAATGTTTGTCCACAATTGGTCGCGGATCTTTTGGAAATTCGAGGACGCGGCCAGAATCGCGCATGGCCAGCGTGAGCGCGCGGGTTTCGACAGAATCAAGCCCCTGGAAATAGATTGCCATGAGCATGGCGGCCATTTGGTAATCCGGGACGTTGCCGGAGGTCAATTCACGAATAACGTTTTGGATGAGCGCGGGAGCAAGCCGCTGGCCGTCGCGTTTGGACTCGATGACGGATAGGAAGTTCATTTGCGATTTAGACGATGAATCCTACTCATTGTCGTCCTCATCGTCATGCTCATCTTTAAAGGGGAAACCACTCCAAAGGGTATTATCGAGGTTGCGCGGATCTTCGCGGATTGGCTGTCAAAGATAACCGGCGGGCCGATCTTTAGAAAACCGATTTTTTGGCCCGGCGCCGAAGATTAAAAAGTCAACCTTGCATGCGCGAGTGGAAAACTGTCGGCGGCTCGCCGCCAGCCGGAGATTTCCGGGATATTTTTCGTGGCTTTTTCCTGTTTCCTTTTTCCTTTTCGATTATATGTTGTCTGGATGTTCGAGACCATTTCTGTTCAATTAAAGGCCGCGGCTGACAAGCTTTCGCATCTGCGGAGGTTTCTTTGACGTTGCGGCCGCGCAAAAGCGCGCCGGCGAGCTGAACACCTTGATGGCCGAAGAGGGCTTCTGGAACAATCGGGAACGGGCGCAGCAAATCATAGACGAGTCGAACTCGCTCCGGAACAAAATCGAGCCGCTGCTGGATGCGGAAAAGCAGCTTGCGGATTTTCGCGACCTGGTGGAACTGGGGCAGGGCGAGCCGGAGGCGGCGCAACTGCAATTGCAGGCTGAACTGGACCGGGACGTCGTGAAGCATCTCAAGGACCTCGACGCTCTGGAACTAAAGGTCTTCCTGAGCGGTCCCCACGATTCGAAGAATTGCATCCTGAGCATCAATGCCGGCGCCGGGGGGACCGAAGCGCAGGACTGGGCGGAAATGCTGTCGCGCATGTATCAGCGCTGGGCGGAAGCGCGCGGATGGGAAGTCGAAGTGACCGACGCGTTGCCGGGTGAAGGCGCGGGCCTCAAAAGCGTCACGATGCTTTTGCAGGGGGAGAACGCCTACGGCTTTTCGAAGGCCGAACGCGGCGTGCATCGCCTCGTTCGCATTTCGCCATTTGACGCGAACAAACGGCGGCACACGAGTTTTGCGAGCGTGGACGTGATTGCGGAAATTGAGGAAGCGGATTCGGACATTGTTATTCCGCCCAACGAATTTGAGGTTGATACGTTCCGATCCGGCGGCAAAGGCGGGCAAAACGTCAACAAAGTGGAAACGGCGGTGCGGATCACACATATCCCCACCGGGCTGGTTGTCGCCTCGCAAACTCAACGTTCACAACATCAGAACCGCGCCACAGCCATGCGATTGCTGCTCTCGCGCATTTACGCGCAACGTCTGGACGCCCAAAAGGCCGAGATGGAACGATTTTATGGGGAGAAAGGCAGCATATCCTGGGGCAACCAGATTCGCAGTTATGTCTTTCAGCCTTACCGGATGGTCAAAGATTTGCGTACCGGCGTCGAAACCAGCAATGTCCAGGCTGTGATGGATGGGGACCTCGACCCATTCGTGAACGGATGGCTGCGCGCAGGATGTCCGACCAAGCGGATGCAGGGAGTTAAGGATGAAGAATAATCGGGAATTTGAAACCAAGCAGCCGCGTGGCATTGCGATTGCCGACAATGCCACGTTTGAAACACACCC
>JBOHXA010000172.1:0-7395 GCA_050737335.1 Limisphaerales bacterium
ATTGATGGCAGGATTCGCGCTCTCGCTGAAGCCGGGCGAGGCGTTTAAAGTGAAAATTTAAGCGCGTTCTCGCTCTCTGAGGCAATTGGACCGACAGGTCCAATTGGACCCGTGAGATTCGGCGAAGGGCGGGTGATGACGATTCGGAGGATTTCCAGTTGTCAGGTTTCGCAAAGCGGCTTGCCCATGAACAACGCTTGTCCCATCCTCACTTCATGCCCGAACGCGCGGTTTCCAATATAAATAAACCGGACGCGGCGCTGGAAATGACGCTGCGACCGTCTCTTTTTTCCGAGTTTACCGGCCAGCCCAAAGTCAAAGAACGACTCGAAATCTCGGTCGCGGCGGCGAGAAAACGCAAGGAACCGCTCGACCATATTCTGCTGAATGGCCCGCCGGGACTGGGGAAAACGACACTGGCAAATATTCTGGCCAAAGCCATGGGCGCAAATCTTAAAAGCACCAGCGGCCCGACCGTCGAGAAAGCCGGGGATCTGGCCGGACTTTTGACCAACCTGGAGGAGGGGGACGTGCTGTTTATTGACGAAATCCATCGCCTGCAAAAGACGATCGAAGAATACCTTTATCCGGCGATGGAGGATTTCAAGCTGGACATCATAATTGACCAGGGACCCAATGCCCGGAGCGTGCGGCTGAATCTGCCGAGGTTTACGCTCATCGGCGCCACGACCCGGAGCGGTCTATTGAGCGCGCCCCTGCTCACGCGGTTCGGCATGCGTGAACGGCTGGATTATTACGTGACGGAAGATTTGACGCAGATCATTGTGCGATCGGCGAACCTTTTGAACGTGGAAATTGAGGCACCGGGAGCGCATGAGATTGCCCGGCGAAGCCGGGGGACGCCGCGCATCGCCAATAATCTGCTGCGGCGCGTCCGGGATTACGCCGAGGTACGGCACGACGGAAAGATTACCGCGCCGGTGGCCGACAAGGCGCTGGCCATGCTCGAGATTGACCAAAACGGCCTGGACGAAATGGACAAACGCATTTTGGAAGCGATTATCCTAAAATTTGGCGGCGGGCCGGTCGGAGTCAATTCGCTGGCCGTGGCGGTGGGTGAAGAGCCCGACACCATTGAAGAAGTCTATGAGCCGTATTTGATCATGGAAGGCTATCTGAACCGCACTCCGCAAGGGCGAGTGGCGACGGAATTGGGATATAAGAAATTGGGAATAAAGGCCGCCGCCGGGGCGCAACAAAGGCTGCTTTAAGAACGATCGCCAATTGCGGCGTGAAGGGAACGAATCTTCTCCCCTGGGCTGACTTTGGGGGGTAAAGCCGGACGTCGAACAGCCAAATGGCGGTGAAATGGGCGTTGGCTCAATTTTTTGGCCTTTTATCAAGTCAATGTTATGCTAATATAATTTCCATGTATCGAACGCAGGATTTGCATGTCAAAGAGATTGTACGGCTGTTGTCGCCGCGCGAATTAAGAGCGCATTTGCCGTCGAGTGAGGGGATAGGGGCGACGGTGGCGCGGAGCCGTGAACGAATCATCCGCATTTTGCGGCAGGAAGACCCGCGGCTGTTGGTGGTGATCGGTCCCTGCTCGATCCACGACAAGAAATCGGCGCTGGAATACGCCGAACGCTTGAATGCCCTGCGCAAGGAGTATGCGGAACGCATGGAGATTGTCATGCGGGTTTATTTTGAAAAGCCGCGGACGACCATCGGCTGGAAGGGGCTTATCAACGACCCGCACCTGGACGGGTCGCAGGACATCGAAACCGGGCTGAAAATCGCCCGGGAAATCCTGATCCACATTGTGGGCATGGGCCTGCCGGCGGCGACAGAGTTTCTGGACCCCGTGGTGCCACAATATATCGCCGACCTGATTTCCTGGGCGGCGATTGGCGCGCGGACGACGGAATCGCAAACGCATCGGGAAATGGCCAGCGGTCTGTCCATGCCGGTGGGTTTGAAGAATGGGACGGACGGCAGCCTGCAGACGGCGATTGACGCGATGGGCGCAACGCGGCACCAGCACAGTTTCCTGGGCATCAACGAGGACGGCGTCACCAGCATCGTGCGCACGACCGGAAACCCCCATGCTCACGTGGTGCTGCGCGGCGGACGCGCCAAAACGAATTACGATGCGGAAAGCATTCGCGCCGCGGAGGAAAAATTGATTTCAGAAAAATTGGAGCCGGTATTGATGGTGGATTGCAGCCATGCCAATTCAGAGAAGAAGTTCGCGCGGCAGGAGGACGTGTGGCACAGCGTGATCGAGCAACGGGTTGAAGGCACGCGCTCGCTGATTGGCCTGATGGCCGAGAGCCACCTGTTTGAGGGCAACCAGCCGATCCCCGCCAAAATAAAGGACTTGCGTTATGGCGTGAGCATAACCGATTCTTGCATTGGATGGGAAACAACGGAGCGAATGTTGCGCTGGGCCAACGAAACGCTCGAAAAAATCATGCCCGGCCGGGTTGCAGTGGCCTGAAAATTGCGATCAGGAACAGGTAAATGTATGGACAAAGAAGCCTTTGATCCAATCAGACCCTGGTTTATTTCGGGGGAAGAACTGGGCGAATTCATTGGAATTCGCTTTGGCCGGATTGCGCCGGGAGCTACTGAGCCAGAATGGATCTTTCTTTCACACAAGGATTTTGATGGCATTGGCGGGTTTGCGGATATCCTTCGCAGACGCGGCGCCACATTGGGACGTTTGCCACAAATCCGGCATCCGGCGTCGCCCTCGAAATTGGCGGTCCTGAAGCTATTGCCCAAGTTTCTTGAGCCGCGACGCGGCTTGAAATGGGCGCCGTTCAATGGCGCGCCGGGCGCGCCTTCGAACGACCAGCCGCCAGTCGCCGTGGCGTGGCACGTATTTGACGAAACCGAGACGTTCCGCATCCGGCGTGTCTGCCGGAAAGGCGGCGTGACGGTAAATTCTTTTCTGTTGAAAAATTTGTCGAAAGGCATCCGCTTCTTTTTGGAGGACCCATCCTCCGTTGTGCCCTGGATGGTTTTGGTAAACCTCCGCGGCAAGGTATTTCGGGACCGAGATACAGCGAACTACTCGAGCTACGTGAGCGTGAAGGTCCAGTCATATGAAACGGTGCATGACATACACCGGAACATTTACGCCGCCCTGGCAAGGAGAGAGCACTGGGCCAACTGGTACGCTTTCGACTTTGGGAGATTCACGACCAACGCCATGCGAAAATTCCTCATACAAAAGGATCTGGCAACGTCTGGCTGGAATATCGGCAGCTTCTCCAATCTGGGAGACTGGGATGCCCGAAAGGAAATCACGGCGGAAGAATGCCTGGGAACATGGCTTTTTGCGCCGCCGGTCCTGCGCTTTCAAAAAATCGGCGCGGGCTGTGTGACGTTTCAGAATCGCCTGACGCTGGTGATTCAGGCGCATCCCGAACTGGCCACCAACCCCGAGGTGACCGAGGCCTGGCTGCAAAATTGGGTCAAGGAAATTGAATTCGACGTGGCCAGCGGGGTGGAGAATCCGGCTGTCTTTGCATGACGGACTGCCAAACGCCAGCGCGCATGGCCATTCCAACGTTTTTGACGTCTTTCTCTTCCTCTCGTTGACTTTCCGACACCCTCGTCCACATTGGCGGTGCCGGGGAGGCGCCGAGACCCACTTTGGGTTTAAGATCGGCAAAGCATTGTGAATACAGTCATAGCCAAAAGAATGACCGGCCGGATGGATTCCGAGTTTTGCGTTTTTCTCATCGGAATGCGAATCAATCGGCCGCTCAAAATCCACAAGTGGTTTCCGGTCGTTCGGGCCATGCCGCGCATGTTGCGTGAATTGGAAGCGCACAAAGAGCTGGGCTATCTGGGCGGCTATTTCTGGTTTGGGCGGACCTTCATCTCGCTTCAATACTGGCGCCCGGCCGCGCACTTGATGGATTACGCCACCAGCGAAAAACATGAGCATCTGCCCGCATGGGCGGCGTTTACGCGTTCAATCGGCAATAGCGGTGACGTTGGGATTTGGCATGAGACGTATGTCATAGCGCCCGGCTCCTGTGAATCTGTCTATCACAACATGCCGCCGTTTGGCCTGGGCCAGGTGGGTAACCTTGTCCCGGCCACCGGCCATTTCCAAAGAGCCAAAGAGCGGCTTGGGAAACCGCTGTAACGCTTCACATCCAACGTTTCAACTACAACTTGCCCCGCGGCAAATTTTTCTCTATAGAACTGGCATGAAACCTTATTTCACCGCCGGCTTCGGATTCATTTTATTTCTTATGGCCAGGCTTTCAATCCTGGCCGCTGGCGACAATGGAAATTTTTTTGACGTCAAAACATTTGGGGCGACCGGCGACGGAACGAACCTGGACAGCGCATCCATCAACAAAGCAATAGATGCCTGCGCGCAGGCCGGGGGCGGGACGGTTTATTTTCCGGCCGGGACCTATTTAAGCGGGTCAATCCATTTGCAGAGCAACGTTCACCTCTGGATTGACGCCGGCGCAACGATTGTTGGCGCGCCGCAAAGCATGAACGCGTACGATGAAACCGAGCCGTGGACGAACAACCCCTATCAGGACGGGGGCCATTGCTATTTCCACAACAGTTTGATATGGGGCGAGAATCTTTCCAACGTTTCAATCACCGGCCAGGGCATGATTAACGGCGGCGGCATGACGCGCAACGACGGCTTGCTGGACCGGATGTGTGGATTTGACGAATGGAACAAGACCGGCCGGGTCAGCGCCAGGGTCTATCCGCCCTGCCGGCTTGGAAACAAGGCCATTGCCTTAAAACGTTGCCGCAATGTTTTAATTCGCGACATCACCATTTACCACGGCGGCCATTTTGCCATTCTGGTTACCGGGTGCGACAATCTGACCGTTGACAACGTGACCCTGGACACTGACCGCGACGGCATTGATATAGACTGTTGCCATAACGCAACCGTTTCCGATTGCCGCATCAACTCTCCGTTCGACGATGGCCTTTGCCTGAAAAGCTCGTTCGCCCTCGGCTCGAATGTGATCACCGAGAACCTCACCATCGTCAATTGTCAATTGTCGGGCTTTAAAGAAGGCACGCTCCTGGATGGCTCCATGAAACCCAGCCGGGGCGGCACCGGCCGCATCAAATTTGGCACCGAATCCAACGGCGGTTTTCGCAACGTAACCGTCGCCAATTGCACGTTCCGCCATTGCCATGGACTGGCGCTCGAGGAAGTGGATGGCGGCATCCTGGAAAATATAACGATCAATAATATCGCGATGATGGACGTGGTGGACTGCCCGATCTACATCACCCTGGGCAGCCGCAATCGCGGTCCCAACGCAACAAATGGCATCGTGCGGAACATTCAGATTTCCAATGTCGTTGCCACCGGCATTGACAACATGAGCGGCATTCAAATCACCGGAATGCCGGGGGATGACATCCAGGGCGTGCGTTTGGACAACCTCCGCATGACGTTCAAGGGCGGCGGCACAATGGCGGATGCCTCCCGGGTCCCAAAAGAATTGGGAAATGGTTACCCGGAACCGGGCAACATCGGCGTAATGCCCGCCTACGGTCTTTTTGCGCGGCACGTTCGCGACCTGGAGTTGGCGAATGTTCACATGAGCTTTGAAAAAGACGATGCCCGTCCGGTGATGGTTTGCTCGGACGTGGACGATCTGGAAATAGATCATTTTAAGGGCCAAACCATGGCCGACGTTCCTCCGGCACGATTTGAGCGCGTGACCCACCTGGACGTTCGCAATTCTCCGGAACTGCAATAAAATGTCCGTCGTAGCAGCCGATCCGTTCCGAATTCCGAATTCGACGGCCGCGTAAACCATGAATCATAAATCGCGGATAACGCGCAGTTGCAATAACCATCACCCTCGCTATCATCCGACGCCATGAGCGCAAACAAAAGACCCAGTCCGGATAGAATCATGCAATTCGCGTGGGGTTACGCTCCGACGCTCGCGATCGAGGCGGCGGTAAAGCACGGCATTTTTGATTTACTGGATGAAGGGCCGCGTAGAGCCGATCAGATTGCCGCCAGGACCGGCACATCGTTGCGTGGCGTGAATGCCATCGCGGACCTTTTGGTGAGTCTGCAATTGCTTCAGCGCAAGGGCAAGCGTCTGGCGCTCACGCCTGAAAGCGCGACGTTTCTGGTGTCCACCAAACCGAGCTTTTTCGGCGCTTTATTTCGTCATATCAGCGACCAACTCCTGCCAAACTGGCTTCAATTAACCGAGATTGTACGGACCGGTCGTCCTGCCTCCAGGGCCAATACGCATGAGGAAGGGGCGAAATTCTTTGCGAAATTTGTCGAATCATTATTTCCGCTGAGCTTTCCAGCGGCCACGGCGCTCGGAAAACACCTGGGCATCGGGAAGACGCGCGCGCCCATGAGTGTCCTGGACGTGGGGGCGGGCTCCGGTGTTTGGGGCATCAGCCTTGCGAAACAATCGCCGCGCCTGCGCATCCATGCGGTGGACTGGCCACCGGTATTGGAAGTAACGCGCCGCGTTGCCGAAAAACACCGGCTCACGGACAGGCTCACGACGGCCGCTGGCGATTTCTTCGAGGCCGACTTCGGCACAGGCCATCGCCTGGCCACCCTGGGCCACATTCTGCATAGCGAAGGAAGGGAGCGCAGCCGGCGGTTGTTAAAGAAAGTATTCGATGCGCTTGCTCCCGGCGGCACGGTTGCGATTCAGGAGTTCGTGCCCGATGACGCTCGCAACGGCCCGCCCGGCGCGCTGATTTTCGCCCTCAACATGCTTGTGAACACAGACGCGGGTGATACGTTTACCTTCCGCGAAATGAGCGGATGGTTGCGGGAAGCAGGATTCAAAAAGCCGCGACTGCTCGAAGTACCCTCTGTTTCACCGCTCGTGCTGGCGGATAAACCAATGTAAAGATGACGATGAGAATGAGAAAGATAGGATTTGACCCCCTTGACGGCTGCGCCTCCTGCATTACTTTCCTTTGTTGGAACCTGGGAGCAACATTCGTCAGCTGGCTTTTTCGGAAGGACGGGAAAAGGCGTGGCTTGCGCTTGATCAATCACCGGCCAAATTTTATTTTCTCGTGGCACTGCTCGCCGGAGGGATGGGTGCTCAAAGCGCCAGCCTTCGCCGTGTCCACGAACAATCATGCATACGCCGTTTGTTACCGGCATGTTGACTCATTCCGTGGATAAGGCAACGACCGCAGAACCGGCAGGCTGGACGCTCCCCCTGCATCTCCTCCAGTCATCTTGCGAGTCAGGACATTTCCTTTGCAACATGCAAGGAGCCACCCTCCCACTTACCGCATTTGTGGAGGAATCTTAACTGGCATTGTTATGGCTCACAATGGGCAATGCTAATAGTAATGACGCCCATGTTCGCCGCAGCCGGATGGGCTTTGCTTTATGTGCTTTGCGGCGGCGGGCTC
>JBOHXA010000173.1:0-20613 GCA_050737335.1 Limisphaerales bacterium
GGGCCGTGCCGCGGCCGCCAACATCATCCCGTCGGGTACCGGAGCCGCCAAAGCGGCCGCCCTCGCCCTTCCGGAACTGAAGGGGAAACTCACCGGCATGTCCTTCCGCGTGCCGACACCGACGGTGTCCGTCGTTGACCTGACCGTGCGCACGGTCAAGGAGACCAGTTATGCGGAAATCTCCGACGCCATGAAACGCGCCAGCGAGACGTATCTCAAGGGCATTCTGGAATTTACCGATGATGAAGTTGTCAGCACGGATTTCATTCATAACAAGGCCAGTTCAATTTTTGACTCCGGCTCGGGCATTGAATTGAACAAACGCTTTTTCAAGCTCATCAGTTGGTATGACAATGAATGGGGCTACAGTTGCCGCGTCGCTGACTTGTTGAAGTACATGATCGGCAAAGGCCTGTGAGCTTTCGCGTAAACCAAAAGGGCGAGTCCACATCGGCTCGCCTTTTTCCTTTTTCTTCCGGCCGCCCGGTTCCTTTCCCCGAACCGAACCCGCTTGAACGCTCTCAACGCGACATCGGGACGCGACGGCGAATTCAACCGTCAAGGCTTGAAGGTGTCCCGACAGCGTGAACCTGAAACCTCGTCTCCAATATGTTCCGGGCGCTCTTGCCATTATCGCCCTGACGTTTTTGGTTTATAGCCCCCTTATTCCCGGAACCTTTCTGATGGACGATGCAAGGCTAAGCGGATGGGACAATCCGCTGGTGAACGGCGAACTGACGTTGCGAAGTCTTTGGTTTGGCACGGATTTTACACTGACCACGTTCGTATGGTGGCTGGAACATCTCGCGTTTGGCGCCCACCCCGCCGGTTACCACGTCATCAATATTATTCTGCAGGCCCTTGGCGCGCTCCTGTTATGGCAATTACTGGCTCAATTGAGAATCCCTGGAGGCTGGCTCGCGGGCGCCTTGTTTGCGGCTCATCCGGTCTGTGTCAATTCGGTCGCTCGCATTGCCGAACTCAAAAACACGCTCTCCCTGCCGTTCTTCCTCCTGAGTTTTCTGGCGTATCTTCACTACGAGCGACTGAGGCTTTATCCCCCGATTGCGCCGGCCCGCCATCGGGAGCGCGGCGGCGCGCTCTGGTACTTCGTTTCGCTAATGGCCTTCATTCTCGGGTTAATGGCCAAAACCACCATCGTCATGCTTCCAGTGGCTTTGCTGCTTTGCGCCGCATGGCAGCGGCGACAAATCCGGTGGCGCGACTTGATCCATCTGGCGCCTTACTTCGCGCTTTCGCTGGCATTTGGACTGATGTCCATTTGGTTTCAGAAATACCAGGCAATCCCAACGTCGCCTCTCGCGCTTCATCACGCCAGCTTTGCGCGCCGTCTCGCCGGGGCCGGCTATGATTTCTGGTTTTATCTTGGCAAAGCTCTTTTTCCCTTTGGCTTGAACCTCGAATATCGGCGATGGAACATTAACGCCCTCACGCCCGCAAACTTTCTGCCTGATCTTCTGGTGGCCGTTCTGTTTTTGGTGTGCCTTTTCTTCCGGCGCAGTTGGGGACGGCATGCTTTGTTTGGGCTGGGATGCTACGCCGTAGTCCTGTTCCCTGCCCTCGGTTTTTTTAACGCTCAATTCGAGATGCTGTGGCAGGTGTCGGACCATCTTCAATATACGGCGTTGCCTGCCGTTTTGGCGCTCATTGCGGCCGCCGCCGCGGCGTCCCATGGTGTTACTTTCCGAAGCCTCGCAGTCATCCTGATCGCCGTTTGCTCGATGTTGTCTTTCAAATGGGCGGCGGCGTTCCGAAACGAAGAAAAGTTGATGGCCATTTCCATTTCAAAAAATCCTCAGGCCTGGGCCTCCCTCAACGACCTCGGAGTCGTTTACGCCAATGAAAATGATTATGCCAAAGCCATTCCCAAATTCGAGCAGTCGGTCAAATATAATCCGAACGACACGGACGCCCGCCTGAATTTAGGATATGCCCTCCTGATGCAAAAAAACTACAACGGCGCCCAGGCCCAATATCTGGCGATACTAAAGAACAATCCGCGCCAAGCCGTCGCCAATAAGATGTACGGGCGGTTGCTGGAACTGGAGGGACAACAGGCGAAGGCCATCCGCCATTACCAAATCTCGGTTTGCCTCAGCCCGGATATTGACACGTGCCTGGACCTGGCAACATTGGATTATACGTCTGGAAATTGGGGCCGCGTTGTCACGGACCTGCGACTGGCGTTGTCATTGAAGCCCGACCCGGCCCGCGAATTGCCAGCCCTGAACAACCTGGCGTGGGTGCTGGCGACGTGCCCGGAGTCATCTGTCCGTAACGGACTTGAAGCCATCCGTTATGCCCGGACGGCTTGCCGATTGACGGGCTTTAAACAATCGGGCCCCGTTAACACGTTGGCCGCCGCTTATGCCGAAGCCGGGAGGTTTACCGATGCCGTCACCACCGCTGAAATGGCCGCGAGACTGGCCACAAAGGCCGGCGATGCCCAATCCGCCGCGACAATTCAAAAACTATTGGCACAATATCAGGCCGGCCGGCCCTGCCGGGAAAGTAAAAAGTGATGGCTGCGGAGACAGGTCACCGTCATCACTTGTGGGTTGGCGGAGGCAAATGGTTCAGATCATATTGCGGATACCAGACCTTGTACTTGTATTTGTACTTGCTTTTCGTTCTTTCCGGGATATCGGTCGCCCACCAGGAAATAAACAATATCGCTGTGTAATTATTATAGGCCTTCCCATCCAACGCGCCGCTGGAGTAGATGTGCGCGCGATTCTTGTTGTCAAAAGCCAGCAAAGCGAATTTGGCATAAGAGACCTGTGATTCTTTCTGGTAAAATGCCAACTGCGGCGTTACGGGTTCCTCCGCCGTCCCCGGTATCGGGAGCGGAATGCTTGGGATGCCGAAAAATGAGTAGTTCGTGTCAACCGAGTACGCCCCGCTGCGGGCCTCCACAATTATGTCCGCGCTTTTAGTGTCCGCGGCCATTAACGCGCCGGCGCGACTAAAGGCATCCCGAATTTCTCCCTCGACGTATTTTGAATCGTAACTGTCGAAGTATCCGAAATCGAAATAGACCGATCGGCCGGCGAACACGCTCAAGTTGGCTTTGGCCAGTGCCTGGTCCGCCGCCGAGCTCAACAGCAATTGCTCGGTGGCCGAACGGGGCGGCGTCGTGACTTCCTGAGTGCTGCATCCCACAAACATAAAGGCCGACGCAATGAAAATTGCAAGCGCAAGTGCAAAATGCGTTATGCACCGGCGAGAATCTCGGCATTCCTCCATAGCAACGCCCGGTTTTGCAGCTTGCGTGCCAATGACCGGTTGCGCAGCCGGACCGGTTGCACAACATCGAAAATTCCCTTCTGCCCGGTTCATCGGAATTTCCTGATCACCCGTCCAATGGCCGAAAGGCCCATTTCCAATTTTTCCTTCTCCGGCCCAAAACTAATTCGGCAATAGTTTTTGAATCGCATCAGAGAGCGCCGGTTGCCCGGGTTCACGTCAAAGAAAACGCCCGGCACAATGATGACTTTTTCCTTGAGGCATTCGCGAAAAAAGCTCATGCCGTCATCCAGCGGCGGCGGCAGCTTCGATAAATTGGCCCAAACATAAAACGCCCCGGCGGGCGTCGCGTCCGCGGTAATGCCCAGTTGTTTAAGGCCCGACATGACCAGCGCCCGTTTCTTTCCAAAATGCTTTTGGATCGCGAGGGCTTCCGCCCTCGCATTTTCAGTTTTGAGCAAATCCAACGCGGCATTTTGAAATGGATGATTCGCTCCTCCATCCAAAAAGGAACCAGCGCTCGCAATCGCCTCGATGACCGCCTTCGGGCCAAGCGTCCAACTGATTCGCCAGCCCGGATAACGCCAATTCTTCGTCAAGCCGTCCACGACAATGACCGGGTCCTGTTCCACGTCCTCCACAAATTCGGCCGCCGAAATCATTTTTGGATTCCTGGCGCTCCCGTTTGTGTACAAGTAATGCGAATAAAATTCGTCAAAAATCATGGAGCATTGGCATTCGCGGGCCAAATCGCACCAGGCGGACAATTCACGCCCTTCAAGCAATTGACCCGTCGGATTGCAGGGGTTGCTCACCAGCAAAGCGCTTAAACCGCGACCAAGAATCTCCTCCTTTAAATCTTTGCCGGAGATTTTGTAGCCGTTTTTGGCTTCGAGCAAAATCGGAATCGGGATAAAAGCCTTAAACACGCTTAATAGTTCCTCATAAGCGGTGTAGTCCGGAATAAAATGGCCCATGTTGATATTGCCCAGCGCACTGGCCAGCCGCGTGAGCGCAAGCCGGCCTCCGCTGGCAATGCTCACATTCCCGGCGCTGTACTTGGATTTCTTTTTGCGCCGAAAGGCCGTGTTGTAAAAATTGGCGACAGCCTGGCACAACAACTCATTGCCGGCGATTGGACTATATTGACGGCTCGCCTCGGAAATTCTTACCTCGAGTATCCGCCGCGGGCCATCGGGAATTTCACCGGTCTCCGGAGACCCCTGGCCCAAATTCGCCCAGTGCGGATCCCCGTACGAAAAGCCGTGACGCGCCGCCTCGTGCGTCACGTAAATGACGCCCGTCCGCGGCACCGTTCGGAATCCCGGCATCGTTCTTGGTTCCATTTAAGTTAAACGATACGAAAAGGGGTCAATGATGACGAGCCGTTATTGGGCATTCACTTGCGACCCCGGATGATTACATACCTGGAAACACATTCGATCGGCCCTCGTTCCAAGTCCCGCTTCATGCGATTAAGCCCGCGCTCAAACGCTTCCTTGGAAATCAACCGCAGGCTCGAAAATACCTTGCGCTCAAACGCGCTCGAATCGGAAAGGGAATAACAGAATTCCACAGTTTCCTCCGAAACCTCTTTGAACCCTTGAGCCGTTAGCCTCTCTCCTGTTACTCCATCTTTCGGATAACGCGCAAGCTCGGCCTCAAAGGTTTTAGGGAAATAGCAGGACAACGGCAAACGCTCGCGAATTATTTTTTTCCGAATCCGTGCCCGTCGCCAGCCACCCACCGGACTTTAACACACGAAAGGCCTTCGCAAAAAAGGCGCTCCTGTCGCGCACGTGATGAATGACATCAACCGAAAAAATGAAATCAAAGCCGCCGTCAGAATACGGTAACGCTTCGGCTGTCCCTTGCGCCAAGTGAAGCGCAGCCATCCCCGCGGCTTTCTCCAGCATCGCTTCAGACGGGTCGAGGCCAAAACATTTTGCTGACGTGGCTGAGGCAATTGTCCCGATGTAATTGCCCGTCCCACAACCTGCTTCAAGCACGCGTGATTGAGAATTTAGACCCGGGAATTCAATCAATCGCCGTAACAGCGCGGGATGAATATGCCGATGAGCCGCGTAATCCGATGCGATTTCGTCGTAAGAAATGCTCATCGCGGCAGGGCGGTGGTCTTCCGGCTGAATTCGAGCCTTGACTCTTCCGGGGACCAATGATGGTTGGGGTTGGAGCTTTACAGCGCATCAACCCTTCACCGCTTCGACGTTTTCAATTACGTCAAAACGATCTTGTGCCCTTCTTTAAGGGTTACAATCGCCTTTTTCCATTCCGGGTCACGGCCGGCCTGGATGGTGCGCTGGCGGCGGAGTTTGCTGTAAACGTTCAATGTATTGACGCGCGCTACCTTCACTTTGAACAATTCCTGCACCGCCTGGCGGATTTGCGTCTTATTGGCGCGGCGATCGGCGACGACTGTATATTGGTTATACTTTTCGCCCTGGCGTGTGCCTTTTTCTGTCAACCGGACCTTCTTAATGATTTCAAAAGCATTCATGTGTCATTGAAGCGTTTATTCGCCGGCCAGCCGGGACTCGATTTTTTCAAACGCGCTTCGGGTGAAGAGCAGTTTAGCCGGACGCAAGACATCGTAGGTATTGAGCAAGTCGCTCGTCGTCAACGCCACATTGGGGACATTGCGTGAAGCCAGGGAAAGGTGCTTGTCAACACCGGCCGAAACAACCAGCGTGGACCCTGTCAATTCCAGCCTGGAGATGACTCCCACAAAATCCTTCGTCTTCGGCGATTCCAATTTCAAATCGTCCACAACCACCACGTCGCCGGCCTTGATGCGTTCGCTCAATGCCTTGCGTAAAGCCAATTGCCTGGTTTTTTTGGAAACCTTCTTCCCAAAATCACGAGGCTTGGGGCCAAATGTCACACCACCGCCGACCCATAACGGTGATTGAAATGAACCAGCGCGCGCGCGGCCGGTGCCTTTTTGCCGCCATGGCTTTTTGTTGGTGCCGGCCACTTCACCCGCCGTTTTGGTGCTTGCGGTACCGCTGCGGCGCGCGGCGCGATAGGCCACGACCACTTCATGGACCGCCTGCGTGCCCCGGCCATCTTCGATCATGGCGAACTTAATCTCATGTTCGCCTTGATCTTTGCCTTCG
Organism: Limisphaerales bacterium; assembly: GCA_050737335.1. GTDB lineage: Bacteria > Verrucomicrobiota > Verrucomicrobiia > Limisphaerales > UBA11358 > UBA11358. Next base: position 6,405 of record JBOHXA010000173.1, read on the forward strand.
AGATTTTTAATCGCGATTTTCATGTTGCGTTAAAGAGTTATTTTTTGGCTTCAGCCTTGGCTTCCGGTTTCTTCTCGGTCGCCGGCCTCTTCTTCATGGGTGCCAGGCTAACCGGCGGTTTCCAGCCCTTGGGCCGTTTTTTGGATTCGCGAATCACCACATAGTCGCCCTCCGAACCGGGAATCGAGCCTTTGATGAGCAGCAGGTTTTCTGCTTCACGAACCTGGATGATTTCCAGGTTTTGGGTAGTGCGTTGGACTTGTCCCATGTGACCTGGCATTCGCAGACCCCGCTGCACGGTGCCCGGAAACAAGCGCTGGCCAATGGCGCCGCTGCGGCGATGCCAACCCTTGGCGCCGTGAGTCGAATCGCCGCCGGCAAAGCGGTGCCGCTTGACCACGCCTTCAAATCCACGCCCTTTGGTGACGCCAATGGCGTCCACAAAATCACCAGGCGCGAACAAAGTCACGCTCACGACGTCGCCGGATTTGACTTCTTTTGAAAAATTACGAAATTCCTTGATGCGTTTGACCGGGACGCCGTTGTTCTTTTTGATGTGTCCCATGAACGGTTTGCTCACGCGATGCTCCTTTTGGTCGTCAAAACCAAGTTGAACGGCGTTGTATGCGTCCTTGCCAGCCTGGGTTTTGACCTGCAGCACGCGGTTGGGGCCCGCGAGCACAACTGTAACGGCGGTGATGACGCCGCGCGCATTATAAACGCGCGTGTGACCGAGCTTTTTTCCTAAAAGTCCTACTGGCATAATTCGTTGAAGCGTTGAGAGTTTAAAGCATTGAAGCGCCCGGACGTCTTAGATCTTGATCGTAATATCAACGCCGGCGGGAAGGTTGAGCTTTTTCAATTCATCCACGGTTTTGGCCGTGGGATCGAGAATGTCAATCAGGCGTTTGTGGGTGCGTTGCTCGAATGTTTCCTGCGATTTTTTATCGGCGTGGGGGGAGCGTTGCACCGTAAACCGTTCAATACGGGTTGGCAGCGGGATGGGACCGGCCACGCGCGCGCCAGTGCGCTTGACGGTGTCGGCGATTTCGCGCGCGGACTGATCTATGACCCGATGGTCGAAGGCCTTAAGCCGGATTCGAATGCGTTGTGCAGCCATACAAAGAACAATTGTCTGTTAATGGTTTCAATTTTGCCGTTTCACACTGTTGCAACAGCAAGCGACTAATCTAGCAATTCATCCCGCGTGCGCAACTAATTTTTGCAGGTTTATGATGCCCTAGGCCTTCGGCTGGTCCTCCGGCGGCTGTTCTGCCGTTTGTGTTTCCGTTCCTTTTTCTTCCGTTGCTTTCCCTGCCGCCGGTTTGGTTTCGGCCGGCGCTTGCGTTGGCGTTTCCGCGACGGCCGGGACGATTTCGCTGACCCATTCCAATATGGCGCGCTGGGCAGAATCGCCATTGCGCTGGTTCATTTTGATGATGCGCGTGTAACCGCCGTTGCGTTCTTTGAATGCCGGGGCAATTTCTTTGAAGAGAATCCGCGCCGCGTCTTCCTGATGCAGCCTGGCAACTGCCAGGCGGCGATGATGGATCGTGCCTCTTTTGCCCAGCGTGACCATTTTTTCGGCCACCGAACGGGCGGCTTTGGCCCTGGCAAGCGTGGTTGTCACGCGCCGATGGGCGATCAAACTGCACACGAGGTTGGCGAGCATCGCATTGCGATGCTCGGAGGTGCGGCCCAGTTTGGCCGTGCGTTTCAAGTGTCGCATAAACTTATTCCACCTTGGCTTCTTCCTTTGGCGGCTCGATCAGACCCGGCTCGAAATTCATACCCAGGGACAGACCCAATGACGCGAGCTTTTCTTTAATTTCATTGAGTGATTTCTTGCCGAAATTGCGGTACTTGAGCATTTCCTGCTCGGTCTTCATCGCCAGTTGGCCCACCGTTGTGATGTTCGCGTTGTTCAGGCAGTTTGCGGCGCGCACGCTCAACTCGATTTCGTTCACGCTCATGTTGAGCTGTTTCTTCAGCTTGAGCTTCTCCTCATCCTGCTTGTCGGCAGCTTCCTCGAACTCGACCGCGTCCTTGTCGTAGCCCACGAAGACGTCCAGGTGATGCGCCAGTATCGCTGACGATTGGGTGAGGGCGTCATCCGGGGTAAGCCGCCCGTCGGTCCAGATTTCGAGGATCAACTTGTCATAATCGGTCCGGTTGCCAACGCGCGCGGCCTCGACGTTGTAGCGCACGCGGGTCACAGGAGAGAAAATGGAGTCAATGGCAATGACCCCGATCGCCTGGCCCGGCTTTTTATTTTCATCGCTGGGACAAAAGCCGCGCCCGATTTTAACGGTCAATTCCATTTCAAATTTTTTCTTCTTGTCCAATGTGCAAATATGCTGGTCGGCGTTGACCAGTTCGATGTTTTGGTTGAGTTGGATGTCCGCGGCCGTCACGGCGCCTTCCTTGCTCACGGAAAGCAAAAGGACCTGCTCATCGCGGGTATGGGCCTTGAACTTGATTTTCTTCAAATTCAAAACGACGTCCGTCACGTCCTCGACCACGCCTTCAATGGTCGTGAACTCGTGCATCGCCCCATCCACTTTGATGGAGGTGATGGCGGCGCCTTCGAGGGAGGAGAGCAGCACGCGCCGGAGGGAATTTCCAACGGTCTGGCCGTAACCCGTTTCAAAGGGGTCGGCAACAAATTTCGCGTAGGTGTCCGTGGCGGTTGCGTCATCTTTTTGCAACCGTTTTGGCATTTCAAAACGTCCGAGTCTGACTGGCATATTTTCCTTTCAAACAATTTTAATCTGGCCGCTCCGGCTGGTTTATTCCCGGCGCCGGGCGCGGCCCGTGTAATTGCTTTGGATTAATGGATAATCGGATCATTGGATTGATGGGACAATGCGCCGCATGCCGGCGCCTCAACCGGTTTGTCCATTCAGCCACTGATCCAATCGTCCGTTTCATTGGTTTATCGGGAATAAAATTCTACAACCGCCTGCTCGTTGGCGATGGGCTGGATTTCATCGCGCGTGGGAATGCGCATGACGGTTCCTTTGAACTCGTCTTTGTTCATCAGCAGCCAATCCGGCACTGACCGGCTGCCGGCCAATTCCAGGTTTTTTGTCGCCAATTGGCGCGAGACATTGTTGTTTTTGATTTCAACCATGTTGTTTACTTTCAGGCTGAAGGACGGGACATTGACCTTGCGCCCGTTCACCAGCACGTGGCCGTGCGAAACCATCTGGCGCGCGGCGGCCCGGGTATTGGCAAAACCCAGGTGGTACACCACGTTGTCCAGCCGCGTCTCCAGGATTTGGAGCATTTGCTCGCCAGTAACGCCACGTCGCTTCAGCGCCTTTTCATACACTCCGCGGAACTGGCGCTCGAGCAATCCGTAATAATACTTAAGCTTCTGCTTTTCGATCAAGCCAAGGCCGTAATCGGTGGTTTTGCGGCGGGATTTCGGGCCGTGAACCCCCGGGCCGTAGTTGCGGCGCTCAAGATATTTCGTGGGACCAAAAATCGGAATGCCGAAGCGGCGGCTGATGCGAACGCGGGGACCTGTATAACGAGCCATAGGAATTGCTGTTTGAGTCTGGATTTTGATTGGCTAGACCCGGCGTTTCTTGCGAGGGCGGCAGCCATTGTGAGGGACCGGGGTGACGTCTTTGATGGCCGAGATTTCCAAACCCACGGCCTGAAGAGCGCGAATGGCCGACTCGCGGCCCGAACCGGGTCCTTTGACGCGGATTTCGACCTCTTTCATTCCATGCGCCATTGCCTGGCGGGCGGCGTCCTGGGCCACCTGTTGCGCCGCGTAAGCGGTGCTTTTGCGCGAACCCTTGAATCCGACGCGTCCAGCGCTGGACCAGCCAATGATATTGCCATGCGCGTCCGTGATGCTCACCAGTGTATTATTGAACGTAGCCAGAATGTTCGCGACGCCCGCCACGACGTTCTTGGCGTGCTTGGCCTTGATGATCTTTTTTCCGGCGGCGTCCTCGCCCAAAAGTTCGGCGGCCGTAGGCGCGGCGACAGCCGTGGCTTCCGCCGGTTTGCCGGTCCCCGGTTCAACCACTGCGGTTTCCTTTGAGGCGCTTTTTTCGGGGGCGGGTTTTCCTTCTTTCTTCGGGGCCGCCTTCTTTTTGGTTTCTTCAGCCATAGTTCAGTGTCAGTTCAGAGTTAATGGATGCCGGTCTTGGCATTGGGGTTGCGCTGCACGCCAACGGTTTTACGCGGGCCTTTGCGCGTGCGCGCATTGGTTTGGGTGCGCTGTCCACGCACTGGCAAACCGCGCATGTGGCGGACGCCCCGGTAGCATTTAATGCCCTGCAGACGCTTGAGATTCATGCCGATTTCGCGGCGCAAATCGCCTTCAATGACGTATTTTCCTTCCTGGATGGCGTGAACGATCTGCGAAAGCTGCTGTTCAGACAGGTCCTTGGCCCGGATCGCCGGGTCAATGTTTGCCCGCTCGAGGACTTCCTTCGAGTTGACGGGGCCAATGCCGTAGATGTAGCGCAATGCGATGTCAATGCGCTTGTTCGGTGGAACCTCCACTCCAATGATACGTGCCATACTTTTTTAATGTTGATTAGCCTTGCCGTTGTTTATGCCGTTTGTTCGTGCAAATGACACGGATCACGCCGCGGCGGCGCACTATTTTACAGTGCTCGCACATTTTCTTGACTGATGCTCTAACTTTCATTTTAAATTCCAGTGAACCGGACTTCCAGCCTGTTCCGTTCGAACGCGCCATCCATCAAGCCATTAATCCACTCCAACGACTCGTCCGGCCCCCAGGTCGTAAGACGTCAATTGCAGCGTTACCGTGTCGCCCGCTTTTAAGCCGGCAAATTGCTTTTTCGCTTTTCCCGGGACAAACGCCGTCAGGCGATGTCCATTTTTCAGTTCCGCCCGGTATGTCCCGTTAGCCAGGACTTCCGTCACGCGACCTTCAACTTTGAATGGGTCGCCGGGCATGTCAAAATCTCCGGTTCACCATCTGTAATAAGGATGGTGTGCTCAAAATGAGCGGATAATGAACCATCTTGCGTAACAACTGTCCAGTTATCTTTCAATATTTTTACGCCGGGCTGCCCGGCGTTGACCATCGGTTCAATGGCAATCGTCATGCCTGAACGCAGCTTTTCGTTCATGTTGCCGTCCACGAAATTGGGCACCTGCGGCTCTTCGTGCATCGTTCGCCCAACTCCGTGCCCCACAAACTCGCGCACCACGCTAAATCCGTTGTTTTCGACGAAACCCTGTATGGCGCGAGAAATGTCGGTCACGTGATTGGCCGGCTTGGCGGCGGCAATACCCAAATAGAGGGCCTGTTCCGTCACATCCAACAGCCGCTGCGCCAAAACTCCGCACCCGCCCACCGGAAACGTCCGCGCATTGTCGCCGATAAATCCTTTGTGCAGCACGCCCACGTCCACACTCACAATATCCCCAAAGCGCAATTCACGATCCCCCGCCAGGCCGTGGACGACCTCTTCGTTAACCGAAATGCAAACGTGCCGGGGATACTTTCGGTACCCGAGAAATGCGCTCTTTGCGCCGCGCGCCTTGATCTGGTCCGCCGCAAAATCGTCCACCTGGGCCGTCGTCAATCCCGGCTTGATGAACGCGCCGATTTCATCCAACACCTCCGCCGCCACCGCGCAGGCCGCGCGCATCAATTTGAGTTCGTCCGCGGTTTTGATTTTAATTCCAGCCACAAATCAGAAACGTCCGCGCACGCGTCCTTTTTTCAAAAAGCCATCGTAATGGCGCATCATCAGGTGCGATTCGACCTGCCGCATCGTATTGAGCAAAACGCCGACTGCTATCAAGATGCTCGTGCCGCCGAAAAACTGGGCAATGTTCTGGGTAATGTTTAATTGCTTGTACAACAGGACCGGGATTACGGCGATAACCACCAAAAAGATGGCGCCGGCCAGCGTAAGACGGCTCATGGACTTGTGCAAATACTCGGCGGTGCTTGGCCCTGGCCGGACACCGGGTATGTAACCGCCGTTTTTCTTCAAGTTGTCGGCGATTTCGATCTCGTTAAACTGGATGGCGACCCAGAAATAGGAGAAGAACAGGATCAATAGTGCGAACACACCCAGATAAAAGGGCGCGCCATAATTTAATTGCGTGGCCAGCCACTGAAAATACGATTGCATGAATACGGGTCCATGCGTGTACAGCCATTGGCAAATCGGGCCGGGAAACATCAGGATCGAGGAAGCGAAAATGATGGGCATGACGTTGGATTGGTTGACCTGCAAAGGCAGGTAATTTGTGCCGCCTTGATACATCTTGCGTCCGACCATGCGGCTGGCGTATTGCACCGGCACCTTTCGCTGCGCTTGCGTGATGGCAATAATTCCCGCGATCACTGCAACCAGCAAACCGATCAACAACAGTCCCATGGAAAGTGGATTATAAGGCGTTGAACCGCCCTCCTTGGGCCAAAACATATTATACGCATCATGAACGGCCCATGGCAGGCCGGCGACGATGCCGATTGTGATAATGAGCGAAACGCCGTTGCCGATGCCGCGGTCGGTAATTTGCTCGCCAAGCCACATCAACAATAGCGTGGCAGTGGTCATCATGGTGATTGAGAGGAAATAATACACCATGACATGGTCCGTATGGACGAGTTGTCCTGGAAATCCGTTAAAAAAAGTGCCCGGATGCAAATATCCGTAGGCAAAATAGGTTCCCTGGCCGATGCACAAGGGGATGGTGAGGTAACGGCCGTATTGGACGATTTTCGCGCGACCGCCTTCCTCACGGGCCAATTTGCTTAGCTTGGGGAAAACGGCGCCGAGCATTTGTAAAATGATCGAGGCGCTGACATAAGGCATGATGCCCAGGGCGCCTATGGCGCAATGGAGCATCGCGCCACCGGCGAAGCGATTGTACAGGCCGAGCATGCCCATCGCGCTGCTTCCTCCCCTGCTGCTCTGATACGCTGTCAACGCCGCCGAATCAACGCCTGGAATGGGAACATAGGCCAGCACCCTGGCCACGGCCAGCAGCGCCAGCGTGAACAAGATACGCGACCTCAGCTCCTGGATTTTGAAACAGTTGGCGAACGTGGTGAAAATACTACGAAGCATGAACTCTTATCGCATTAGGTTTTTGGCGTTTCAGCGGGCTTTGCCGCCTTTTTAGCACGGCTCACTACCGCGCATGAGCCGCCTCTGGCCTCAATTTTGGATTTTGCGGACGCGCTGAACGCGCTCGCGGTCACTGTCAGTTTTTTTGAAAGTTCGCCATTGCCGAGGATTTTTATTCCCGCGGCGTGGCCGTTCGCCAGGCCGACGGAACGCATCGCTGTTTCATCCACAGCCGCGCCATCCTCGAAATGGTTTAAATCGCCGACGTTGACGGGCAAATACCGGATCGTAAAACGGGCATTATTGAATCCGCGCTTGGGGATCCGGCGGATCAATGGCATCTGGCCGCCTTCGAAGCCGATGCGGACGCTGCTGCCCGAGCGCGCGGTCTGGCCTTTGCCGCCGCGACCTGAGGTCTTTCCGTGGCCGCTGGATTCACCCTGACCGAGCCGCTTGCGGCGGTGCCTGGCGCCCGGACGAGGTTTCAAGTCATGTAATCTCATGGTTAAAAGCGCTAAAATGTTGAAACGTGGAAACGTTCAAACGCAAGAGCGTCGGCGGGCAGGACCCGCTTTAACGCTTTAACGCCTAAACTCTTCAATGTAATCATAAAATCATACAGCCGCGGCCATTTCGTTTTTCGGTTCGGCCTTTTTAATTTCGATCCCGCGGCCCTTATAAATCTCTTCGCGGGTTCGGAGGCTCAATAGGGCCGCTAAAGTCGCTTTCACCACGTTTGCAGCGTTCTTAGAACCCAACGATTTGCTCAAAATATCCCGGATCCCCGCTGATTCGAGCACCGCGCGGACCGTTTTGCCGGCAATGATTCCCGTTCCGGGAGAGGCCGGACGCAGCAACACTTTTGCGCCGCCAAACTCGGAACAAACCTCGTGCGGAATCGTGGCGTCTTTCAAAGCGACCGAGAGCAATTGATGACGCGCCAGTTCGCCGCCGCGTTTGATGGCGTCGGCCACTTCACCGGCCTTGCCCAGGGCGTAACCAACGCGCCCTCTTTTGTCGCCCACAACCACAAGGGCTGAAAAGTTAAACCGGCGTCCACCTTTGACCACCTTGGCCGAGCGATTGATATAAACGACCTTTTCGGACAATTCCTCCCCGCCTTGGAAGGCGTTTTCCGGCACGTCCGAGGGTCTGCGCCGGCGGCGCCCGCGTTGTTGCGGCTGCGCTTCGCTTCCGCCCTGTGGTTTTTCGATTTCAGCCATAGGTTAGAGATTTAAGGTAATAATAAATTCAAAATTTTAATCCGGCTTCGCGCGCCGCGTCCGCGAGCGCCTTGACTTTGCCGTGAAAAAGATTGCCGCCCCGGTCAAAAACGACCTCCTTGATGCCTTTATCCAATGCGTTCTTCGCCGCAAGTGTCCCGACGGCTTTCGCCCCGTTTACGTTGGCCGATAAATCCTTCGCGGACGACTTGCCGCCCACGGTCGAAATCGCCGCCAACGTGCGGCCCGCTTCGTCATCAATGAATTGCACGTGGATATTTTCACTCGTAAAACAAACACTCATGCGCGGACGTTCCTTGCTGCCGACAATTTTCTTGCGGATCCGCCACCGGCGCAGTTGCTGCAATTGATGTTTTTTTTGAGTTCTCATCGCAAAAATTATTGGACGGTTTTGCCTTCCTTGCGCGGGACGTGTTCCCCTGCATACCGCACGCCTTTGCCCTTATAAGGCTCTGGCGGATAAAACCCGCGAATTTCCGCGGCGACCTGGCCGACAACCTTTTTATCCGGCCCTTCAATCGTCAATTTGGTGTTTTCTTCGACGGTCACCTTGATTTGATCGGGGATGTTGTAATTAATCGGATGGGAAAACCCCAGCGCCAGGTTTACGGTTTTGCCTTGAACGGCGGCCTTGAAGCCGACCCCCTGGATTTCCAGCTTTTTGACAAAACCTTCGGTGACGCCCCTCACCATATTGTTGACAATGGCGCGACTCAAACCGTGGCGCTCGCGCGCCTGGGAATCATCGCCGTCGCGGCTGACGACAATCTTGCCCTCGGCGACCTTGAGACTGGTACGGCGGGGCAGCTCCCAATCGAGCTTGCCTTTCGGGCCTTCCACCAGGATTTTTTGGCCATTGACCTCGACTTTGACCTTGGGCGGGATGGCGATCGGTTGTTTTCCAATTCGTGACATGGCGTTCGTTAAAGCGTTAAAGCGTTAATAAATTGTTAAATGGGTTACCAGACGTAGCACAGAAGTTCGCCGCCGAGGTTTTTTTTCCGGGCCTGGGTACCGGTCATGACGCCTTCGGGCGTTGAAATAACGGCCACGCCGAGTCCGCCGAGGACCCGGGGTATTTCGGTGGCGCCCACGTATTTGCGCAAACCGGGCTTGCTAATGCGTCTCAAACCCTCAATCACGCTTTTTTTGCCGTTGTATTTGAGACGAATTTTAATTTTTTTGAGGGCCTTGCCCTCGACGGCCACCTCGCGGATGTATCCTTCATTTTTGAGGATATGCGCGATATTTTCCTTGAGGCGCGAGTGGGGCAATTCGACGGCCGGCTGCAAAGCGCGTCCACCATTGCGCAGCCGTGTCAACATATCGGAAATCGGGTCTGTCATAATGAGCGTTGAAGCATTGAAGCCTTGAAGCGTTGAGACATGGATTGCATGCTTGGTTTTGATTTACCAACTGGCTTTAACGACTCCTGGAATCAGGCCGTTTAGCGCGGCTTCGCGAAAGGTCAGGCGAGAGACGCCAAACTTGCGGATATAGGCGTGACGGCGTCCGCTCATGGCGCACCGGTTGACGAGCCGGGTGGGACTTGCGTCCCGCGGGAGCTTCGCCAGGCCCGCGTAATCCCGGCGGGCTTTCAATTGAGCGCGGAGAGCGGCGTATTTCTTTACCGTTTCCGCCTTGCGCTTATTGCGCTCCAGCCATGCTGTTTTAGCCATATTATCTAATCTTCTCGTTTAATCTTCTCGTTTAATCTTCTCGTTTTCGCTCTCGGTTCACCCTCGATTTAGAAGGCTGAGGATGAGAACGATTTTCTAATCACTTCTCCGCAAATGGAAAGCCCATCAATTTCAATAAATCCATCGCCTCGTCATTTGTCGGGGCGCTGGTGACGATTGTCACGTCCATTCCTTGCGTCCGTTTGATCTTGTCCAGTTCGATCTCCGGAAAAATCGTCTGGTCAGCGATGCCGAAAGTGTAATTGCCGCGGCCGTCGAATTTGCGGGGCGACAAACCCCGAAAGTCGCGAATACGCGGCAGCGCCGTGGCGACCAACCGGTCAAAGAACTCATACATGGCGTCCTTGCGCAACGTGACGCGGCAGCCGATGGGCTGGTTCTCACGAAGCTTGAAACTGGCGATGCTATGGCGCGACATGCTGATGGCCGGCTTGCGGCCCGTAATGAGCGACAAATCCTTGGAGGCATCGTCCACAGCCCCTTTCTCCAGCGACGCGCTTACGCCCATATTCACAACAATCTTCTCCAGCCTTGGGATTTGATGGACGTTTTTGTAATTACGCTTCTGTTGAAGCGCGGGCACGACGTCGTTCTTGTATTTATCGTAAAGTCTGGCTTTCATATGTTTTCGCCACGGGTTTTGCCGTGGACCCTTCCGTTGCCTTTTGGAGAAAACGGAATGGAGAATTTATCAAACAACCATTGGACCGCAAGGGATTTTTAAAAATTTTTTCGCTCCCCGACTTCACTCAAAATAGAAGACACCCAAAAAGATGTGAAGGGGTGCCGGGAACGACCCGTTGCCTTACGGGAGAAAGACACCGCAAAATGGTCAGGGGGGGATGGGTCCCAAAAATGGGGCCCAAGGCGCAGCCATCGCGCAAAGCGCTGCCCGCCATTTTCCCGGTTGAAGTGCTCCTGATTTGGGTTATTTTCTTTTTGCCATGGAGAGTCGTTTGAAAATCGCGCAGGTGGCGCCGCTTTATGAGAGTGTCCCGCCAAAATTTTACGGTGGAACCGAACGCGTCGTTTCTTATCTCACCGAGGCCCTGGTGAGCCTTGGCCACGATGTAACCCTTTATGCCAGTGGAAATTCGGTCACTTCGGCCAAATTGCGTCCCATGTGCCGAAACGCATTGCGATTGGATCCCACCAGCGTGGACCCGCATGCCGACCACGTTTTGCTGGCGGAAAAGATTTTTCAGGAATCCACCCAATTCGACATCGTCCATTCGCATATTGATTACTCTGCATTCCCATTGCTGCGCCGGATGGCGACGCCCCATTTGACCACCCTTCATGGACGGCTTGATATTCCGAATCTGCAGAACCTGTACCGGGAGTTTGACGATGTGCCGCTCGTGTCAATTTCAAACCGCCAGCGGGCGCCTCTTTCATGGGCCAACTGGCTGGCGACGGTTTACCACGGTGTCCCCGGAAAGCTTTATCAGTTGCACGAAAAACCGGAGCGATATCTGGCTTTTCTGGGGCGCATCAGCCCGGAAAAACGCGTCGAGGATGCCATCGAACTCGCCAGGCGCACCGGCATTAAGCTTAAAATCGCGGCCAAAATTGATAAAGTGGACCAGGAGTATTATGAATCCCTGGTCAAACCGCGGCTGCACGAAGGCGTTGAGTTCATTGGGGAAATTGCCGAACTCGAAAAGAACGATTTTCTGGGAAACGCGCTGGCCCTGATCTTTATGATAGACTGGCCGGAGCCATTCGGACTGACGATGATTGAATCGCTCGCCTGCGGCACACCCGTCATTGCCCGATCCCGCGGCTCCGTGCCGGAAATTCTCGAACACGGCGCGACGGGTTTTGTTGTGGAAAATCTGGAGGAAGCCGAACGTGCCCTGGAGCAAATCGGGACAATATCCCGCAAACATTGCCGTCAGGTTTTTGAGGAACGGTTCTCCGACGTCCGAATGGCCGTAAACTATCTGGCGGTCTATAAAGAACTCATCTCCTCCGCCGCGGCGCCAAAACGGGACAATGCCATGGCGGAGGCCGCTTGACCGCCTGATTATGACGCTATGAGTGACATTATTGAAGTCCAGGGCCATTATTACATCCGAGCCAACGCTTCGATTGCCGACACCGGCGCGCGAATCCTCAAGCACGCCGATACGTTCGCCATTTTCGACCGTCACGGAGACATCCGGCCGCTCGGCTTTGAGAACCAGGGCATTTTTCACGAAGGCACCCGGTTCCTTTCCCGGTGGAAACTTCTGGTCAACGGCGCAAGCCCGTTGCTCTTAAGCTCAAACGTCCGCGAGGACAATGATTTTCTGATTGTTGACCTGACCAACCCTCCGCTTCCCCTGCCCGATGGCAGAACCGTTCAGCCAGGCACGCTCCATTTTGTGCGAACCATCTTTTTGCTCGACAACAATTGCTTTGAGCGAATTGAAATCTCCAACTTCGGCCTCGAGCCGGTGGCGCTGATTGTGGGTCTGGAATTTCGCGCGGACTATGTGGACGTCTTCGAAATCCGCGGTAACAGCAGAAAGGAGAGCGGCTCTGTTCGCGAGCCACAGGTTTCGCCGCAGGAAGTGATTTTGTCCTATGATGGCCTCGATGGAGTCCATCGGCAGACGCGTTTTTATTTCAGTCTTAAGCCCTCAAAGATGACTCGCGAGCGGGCGATTTTTGAGATGGAACTGAAGCCGCGGGAGCGACAATTATTGGATTGTCGGATTGTCTATGTCGCCGGAGATCGAGAAGTCCAACACCACGACTTTTCTTCCGCCTTTAAAGTTGTTCACGTGGCCTATGAGCAATACCGCGAACATCTGGCGGAAATTGAAACGTCAAATCCCCAATTCAACGAATGGATTGTCCGCTCGCGCGCGGATTTGCACCTGCTTTTGACGCAAACGCCCGTCGGCCCGTATCCTTACGGAGGCATTCCCTGGTTCAGTTGCATTTTTGGGCGGGATGGAATTATCACCGCGCTGGAAATACTGTGGATTCATCCGGAAGTTGCCCGCGGCGTCCTGGCGTACCTCGCCTCGCGCCAGGCCAGCGGCTTCGATCCCGCCAAGGACGCCGAACCGGGCAAAATTTTGCACGAGGAACGCAAAGGTGAAATGGTCTCTCGCGGCGAAGTTCCCTTTGGAAACTATTACGGTTCCATTGATTCCACCCCGCTGTGGGTCCTTTTGGCCGGCCATTATTTTGAACGCACCGGTGACAGAGACTTCATCGCCCAAATCTGGCCGAACATCGAGCGCGCGCTGGAATGGATAGATAAATATGGCGACCGTGACGGCGACGGTTTCGTGGAATATTCCCGCCAGGCCGCTGGCGGCCTTGGCAACCAGGGATGGAAGGATGCGGATGATTCCGTCTTCCACGCCGATGGCGCCCTGGCCCGGCCTCCAATCGCCTTATGCGAGGTGCAAGGGTACGTGTATGAAGCGAAATGGAAGGCGGCGCAATTGGCCGAAGTGTTGGGCCATCACAAGAAAGCGCAAGAACTGCGGGAAGCCGCAAAGCGGCTTAAGGAACGATTTCACGAGGCTTTCTGGTGCGAAAAACTGCAAAGCTACGCCATCGCCCTGGACGGAAACAAACAGCAGTGCTGCATCCGCAGTTCCAACGCGGGACAATGCCTCTTCACGGGAATCGCCCAACCCGAAGCGGCGGCCAGGATTAAGGACGCATTGATGACCGATCGCTTTTTTAGCGGCTGGGGCGTGCGCACCATCGCCACGTCCGAAGCGCGTTACAATCCCATGTCCTATCACAACGGTTCAATCTGGCCGCACGATAACGCCCTGATTGCCCACGGACTTGCGCGCTACGGTTTCAAAGACGCGGCAACACGTGTTCTCAATTCATTGTTCGACGCCAGCCAGTTCATGGAGCTGGACCGTCTTCCGGAATTGTATTGCGGTTTTGAACGGCGTCAGGGCGAGGGACCTACCCTTTATCCCGTCGCTTGCAATCCGCAGGCCTGGTCCTCTGCCGCCGTTTTCTTTATGCTCCAATCTGTTCTGGGCTCACGCATTGACGCGGCCGCGCACCGCCTTTACTTTGATAATCCCCACTTGCCCGAATGCGTCCGCCGCCTCGATATTAAAAATCTAAAAGTCAATTCCAGTGTCGTGGACATTTCATTGATGCGCCACGACGGCAAAGTAGCCGTCAACATTCCGCGCCGCAGCGG
>JBOHXA010000174.1:0-11422 GCA_050737335.1 Limisphaerales bacterium
ATCGTCCATCGCGATATCAAGCCCGAAAACATCCTGCTCGATAAAAAAGGCCAGGTAAAAATCGCCGACTTTGGCGTGGCCAAAATGATTGCGGAGAGCCTCACCGAAGCCGCCGAAAAAACTTCGGCCACGCTCGGGGAATTGACCGAAGCCGGCAGCACGCTGGGCACGCTCCAATATATGGCACCGGAGCAAATCAAAAATTCGGCGGAAGTGGACCATCGCGCGGATATTTATTCCCTCGGCGTCGTGTTTTACCAGATGCTCACCGGCAAATTGCCCTCGGGCAAAATCGAGCCGCCATCCCGCAAATTGCGCATTGATGTGCGGCTAGACGAGATTGTTCTTCGCGCGTTGGAAAAGGAACCGGCACGCCGTTACCAGCACGTTAGCGAAGTCGGAACGGACGTGGAAACCATTTCTCGTTCCTCGCCGAACGCAAAACCTAAAACGTCCATGAAAAAACCAACACTGTTGTTCGTTCTGGGAGCAGGCGCATTTTGCCTTCTGTTAGCCTTCGTCCTGTTCGTATTTCACGGAAGATCGACAAGGACTTTAACTATTCGCGCGTTCATTGATGGAAGCGATGTTGTTTATGTAAGTGGCTACAAATTGTGGATACAGCACGATACTGCCAATTTGCCAGGAAAATTAATTTATGTGAACGGACAACCGTGGACGCCAACCTGGACGACCAACGGAACAAGTTCAGAATTCGACGGCTTGAATCCGGCTTTCATGCCGCATGATCCTCAAACGATTCACGTTACAAAGCTCGTCGGACGTGGAACCGTCAGCCTCGAACAATTTCCGTCGGCGGAAAACAATCAAACTTTGGCAGTGCGAATTTCCGATGATGTTTTCCCTGGTGCGGCTTGGTATGAAATTGCCATTTCTTGGAATGGGAGGACGAAATCCGCGGCGACCGGGACAAGAGCCTCTCCATTGTTGTCGGCGTCGAACACGCAAGCGCCGCTTCCGGACGACATTTCGATACAACCGCCACCCCCGGCCGTAAGCACAAAAGCGGCTGCCTTTTCGGGCGCCTGGGTCGGGGAGTGGGGTCATGAACTGGCCGGCGCTTTGATTGTCGAGGACATCTCGTCCCACGGCACGGCGCATGTGATTTATTCCTGGGGAAAGTCTTCTTGGTGCAAGGCTGGGTGGACCCGCGAAATCGGATACATTTCACATGATGATCTCCGGCTTAGAGAGGGAGAACGCGCTTAAATTTTCACTTTAAACGCCTCGCCCGGCTTCAGCGAGAGCGCGAATCCTGCCATCAATTCCGGGATCATCCCCAGGTCCGCCAGGCTGACCAATTCCACCGGCGAGTGCATATATCGGTTGGGCAGGCTGATTAATGCGCTGGGAATCCCGCCCCGGGTCCAAAACACCGCATCGGTATCTGTGCCGGAGGTCGAGGAACTGGCTTCATGTTGCAATGGTATTTTTTTGTTTTTGGCAATCTGTTCGATTCGCGCAACGACCTCCCGATGACTGCTGCCGCCATGGGTGACTGTGGGACCGCCGCCAATTTTGATGTTGCCGTGTTGGGACTTGCTGATCGTTGGATAATCCGTCGCATGGGTGACATCCACGATGAGGGCGATGTCCGGCTTGAGCGAATAAGCGATCTGACGCACACCCAGCAGACCCACTTCCTCCATGATGTTTGAAACGCCGCAGACCTCGGCCTTGAGTTTGCCTTTGGCCTCCCTCAACAGCCGCAACGCTTCCGCCACGGCGAAGGTCCCGATACGGTTGTCAAAAGCTCGCCCAACCGCGAGGTCGCCGCGCAACACGTCGAATTCATCGGTCAAAGTGACAGGGTCGCCGATTTGGACAAGCTGTTGCGTTTCTTTCTGATTCCTGGCCCCAATATCAATGAAGAGATCATGGACCTTTGGCGGCTTGGGATTGTCCTCGCTTTTGGTCAGATGCGGGGGCACATTGCCCACGACCCCTTTGACCGGCCCGTTCCGGGTATGAATGACCACGCGCTGGGCCCGGATTATGGCGGCGTCAATCCCCCCCATTTTGCGGACATAAATAAAACCCTCGGGGTCAACGTAGCTGACTGACATGGCAATTTCATCGGCATGGCCGGCAAGCATCAGGCGGGGCGTGCCCCCCGGGTTCAGCACGGCCACGCAGTTGCCGTAGGCGTCGGAATAGGTCGTGTCCGCGAACCGCGCGGCATAATCCATCCACACCCTTTGTCCTCTGGCCTCGTGACCCACCGGACTGGGCGTGTTGACTAACGTTTTCAAGAATTCCACTGACTCATCACGCATCGTTTTCATGTTTTAAAGTTCTTTCGCGTCCGCCGCGTCTCTTAATCCATCGCCAAGAAAGTTGAAAGCTAAAACCGTCACAAAGATCGCCACACCCGGCGCCAGCAACCACGGGAAACGCCGCAAAAATTCGATGTTCTCGGCCGTGTTCAACATGAGGCCCCAGCTGGCCTGAGGTTCCTGAATGCCAATGCCCAGGAAACTTAATACGACTTCGCCAAGGATGTAATACGGCACGGTCAGCGTGGCCGATACGATCACATAGGAAAACGTGTTTGGCAAAATGTGCCGGCAAATGACCCGAAAATGGGACTGTCCGATGGCCCGGGCCGCCAGGACAAATTGATTTTCGCGCAGCGACAGTGCCATGCCGCGGATAACGCGCGCCATGCTGGCGAAGCCGATGACGCTAAGGATAATGGCAATCATCAAGTAAATCTTTGACGAACTGAGACCGGGCGGAAAGGTGTTGCGCAGTGAAATGATTAAATACAGGGCCGGAATGGACATGACCAGCTCGCAAAGCCGCATGAGAACCGTATCCACGCCCCCGCCGAAATAACCGGAAATGCCGCCGACAATCAGGCCCAGGCTGAACGAAATCAAAATTCCGAGCAGCCCGATGGATAGCGAGATTCGTGAGCCGTAAACCAGCCGGGAAAAAATATCCCGTCCAAACTGATCCGCGCCCAGCAGATAAACGGGATAATCATCATTGCCGGTGCCAAACAGATGCAGGGAACACGGAATGAACCCTACCAATTTGTAAGGATAGCCGCGTACAAAAAAATGAAGCGGTTTGCTGTCCACGCGCGCTTCCCGATAATTGTAAGCTCCCGCCATTAGTTCCGTTTTTGGCACGACCAGACGGAATCCCTTGAACCGCGGCCAGACCGGTTGATGAAAATAGGCGTTATTATGCTGGGCGTCGTAATCATACGGCGCGATAAAGCCGGCAAAAATGGCCACCGTGTAAAGGCAGACCAGGATGACGCCGCCGGCCACCGCGATTTTCCGCCGCTTGAGCCGGCGCCAGAATAATCGCCAGGGCGATAGCGCCGGCGCCAGTTCGATGATGGGTGTGGGTTCGATCGTTGCCATTTTTATCGCAAACGAATTCTCGGATCCACCCAGGCCAGCAGAATGTCGGCGACGAAATTCCCGGTTACCAGCAGGACTGTCGCCATGACGACGCTGTCCACAACGAGGTATGAATCCTTGGCTAAAAAAGCCTGCACGGTAAGTTGTCCCAGGCCGGGCCAGGCCATGATATTTTCTACGACGACCGCTCCGCTGAGCAATGCGGCCAGTGAATAGCCAAACAACGTCAGCAGCGGATTAATCGCGTTTCGCAAGGCGTGTTTGTAAACGACCAGGCCCTCGCCAAGGCCGCGCGCGCGCGCCGCGGCCACATATTCCGCCCGCAAGGTGTCCAGCAGGCAGGCCCGCATCCGCCGCATGATCCCCGCCAGGTCCGACGCCGCCAGGACCATTGCCGGCAGAATGAGATGATGTGCGGTATCCCAAAACTGCTGCCAGGGCGTCATGAATTCGTGCAGCGCGCTTTGAGCGCCCCCCACTGGAAACCAGCCGGTCGCCTCCGCAAACCAAACCGCCAACAGCGAAAGCAAAACATCAGGAACGGACAAACCCACAAATGCGAACATTGAACAGGCGCGGTCAACCCACGTGTCCTTCCGCACGGCGGCCCAAATCCCCAGCGGAATCGCAATCCCCCAGGCTATGATCAACGCCGTCAATGAGAGCAAAAACGTGTTCCACAGCCGCATCGCAATGAGCGACGCCGCCGGAATGTTATATGCCATGGAAATTCCGAAATTCCCGCACACGGCGTTTTTGAGCCAGAAAATATATCGCACGTACCACGGGTGGTCCAAATGGAATTCCGCCTTGAGCCTGGCAATCGTGTCAGGGGAAATCATGGGGTTTTGCTGAAGGGCGGTAAAATAATCTCCCGGCGAAAGCGCCATCAGCAGAAACGTCAACAGCGACACCGCGATCAGCAGCGGAATCAGGTGCAGTACGCGTTTTAAGATAAATCCAGACATCTCAACAGCCCGTTTTTTGCAAACGCAAATTCCTCCACAATTTTTCCGCCGATTAAATGTTCCTGAATAATTCGTTCCAGCACGCCGGGCGCGCAACTGTGGTACCAGGTCCCTTCCGGATAGACCACCGCAATGGGCCCTTGCGCGCAGATTCGCAGGCAATTGGCTTTGGTGCGGTAAACGGAAGCGCGAGGTCCCGCTAAATTCAACTCGGCCAGCCGGCGTTTCAAAAAATTCCACGCCGCAAGCGATTGTTCCGACGGACAACATTTTGGCTCCGTCGGACCGGCGCACAAAAATATATGGCGGCGAAACCTCTCAACTCCGAGATTTTCCACGGCGGTTCTTAATGCGTCACTCATTTGTCAGTTTCAGACACGGAACCGTTAAAATTAAAACTTTTATCGCCAAAACGCCAACCCTATCACCCCTCCCACTCCCATCACGGCCCCGGCAATGGAGCGCGCCCCGATTTTTTCGCCGTCGGTCATCCGGGTCATTGGCAGGAGAACGACCGGGGTCATGGCAATGATGGCAGTGACGATGCCTGTGGGCGTTTTTTCCAAAGCCCATTGCATGGCGCTGACGCCAAGGGTTTGGCCAGCCAGGCCATTGCCCAGGACCCAGGGCCAGACGCGCGCCCATTTATCTCGTGAAACATTCAATGTTTTGGTTTCGAAAACCCCGCCATGAGCGCCGGCCGAACGCCATTTGGTGGCAAGCAAAATCACCGCGGGGACCAGGGCGCCCCCCAGCACACGCTGGTAACCCGTCGTTCCGGGGTCCGGCACAACCCCCGTCGCGAACGCCACGGCATATCCCTTGCGGCTCAGGACCGCCCCCAGGGCGCCTCCTAGCGCCGCGATCAGGCCGAAAATTATCCCCTCCCGCATCGCCCGTTTCGGGATTTCGCGATGCTCGCCCGGCGCCATCGCCACTGCCACTCCCGTCAAAATGATGGCGATAAACAGCATTTGGCCCCAACCTAATTTCGTTCCGAGCCAAAGCCATTCGATGAGCGCGGCCGCCGGCGCGGTCAAACATTGCGATATTAAAACCGTCCGCCTTGTGCCCAGGCGCGTCAATGCCTGAAAGTAGCCGCTGTCCCCCACCCCGATTCCCAGCAGGCCGCTCAACGCAAAAATGGGAAGCGCCTCGCCGTTGGTTTTCGTTCCAAAAAAGTTTGCCCAGATTGCAAGAAATGCGGCCGCGACGCAGATTCGCCAAAAATTTGCTTCCACACCCCCGATTTGCCCGGCCGCCCGTTGGCCGCAGATGGCCGAAACAGAAAAAAAAAGTGTGCTAAGGAGCGCGGCGAGCATCAGAGTTGCTCGTAGTAATCATCCGAATCTGCTTCCGGGCTGGCCGCATCCACTTCAAGTCCGCTTTCCTTGAGGATTTTGGCAATGTCTGGAGAAACCCACTTGGCTTCCTTCTTCCTTTTGCGCGGCTTTAGCCGGTATTGGCCTCCGGCGTTAGTCTCCAGAATCCCGCGCTCGACCATTCGGTTCAGAATCGGCTTGGCCCACTCATGGTCTTCGTCATACCGCCGCCGTCCCCCCGCGCGCCGGCAGATCTCCCGCGCGGCCACAAAGTTGACCCCGTAGGTTTTCAAAAACAGAAAAATCTCGCGCTCATCTATATCCACAACTTTATGTTAATGGATAGGCGGCGGGACTGACAAGCGTAGTCGCGTTAATGTGCGGAAGTCATCCTTTCTTTGCCGGGAATCCAAAATCACACGTTCGCCGGTGGCTAAGCGGCCGGCGCGCGCGAAGCGCCAATAAACTCTCGCTGTTGGACTGCGCTCACTTTTTTCACGTGCATTTTTCGGGAAATGGTTTTTATTATTGTCATGTTAATTTGGATTTTGGCTTTGGTGCTCTTGGCCTCCGGTTTCGGGCTTGGCCTTCGACTGGGTTCGATTGCCTCCGCCTTTTCGTTTGTAGCAATCATTATCGCATACCTGTTTGCGCATTTGGTGGGCAAGTTGTTTAGACCGCTGCTGGCCCATGTCTTCGCGACGAGTCCCCTCGCGGCTTGGGCCGTCCCTCCGATTATCGGTTTTTTGATCGTTTATGCGCTGATCGTCGCGATTGGTTTGGAGGTCCAACGCCGGGTCGGCGTCTATTACAAGTACAAGGCCGGCGACCTCCATCGCGGGTTATGGGAGCGGCTCGATAATCGGCTCGGCGGCTGCGTCGGCATCCTCAACGGGACGGCTTGGCTGATTCTTGTTTCCTTCGTATTTTTCAATTGGAGTTATTGGACCGCGCAAATTGCTCCCTCGCAAAACGAACCCAAAACGATCCGCCTGGTCAATAACCTGGGCCACGGCTTGCAAAACACGGGCTTTGACAAAGTGGGGCGAGCGGTGGGTTCCATCCCCGATTCATTTTATAGAATGGCCGATTTCGCCGGTTTGCTTGTCCAAAATCCGCGCCTGATGGCCCGCTTGGGCGATTATCCGGCCTTTATTTCCCTGACTGAACGCCCGGAAATTCAGTCGCTGGGCCAGGACAGCGGCCTTATCCAGGCATGGAACAGTCGCGCTCCACTGGGCCAGATTCTGAATGATGACCAGATACAGTCCATTATTAAAGACACGAACGTCTCCGCAACCATTTGGAACACCGTCAGAACCAACATGGACGACATCACCAACTATCTGATCAGCGGGAAATCGCCAAAATTTGCGTCTGAAAAAATTATCGGTCGCTGGCAATTCGACGTCGTACCGGCCCTGGGCGCATTGTTGGAAGCGCAGCCAAAAATAAGGCCTAACGAATTAAAAGCCATTCGCGCTCTCTGGGACAAGGCATTCGCCCAAACCACTTTTGCGGCCGGATCAGACGGGCAGGCGTTCTTAAAAAACGTCCCCGACTTTAGAACAAGCCCGCCCGCTTCTGACACATGGACCGGTCAATGGTTGCAGGATGGCGCCAATTACGAGTTGACCCTGAATGCCAACAACCGGAGCAAGGTTGCCATCGCCCAAACCGATGGCCTGCGTCTGACGGTCAAAATGGGCGACGACACTCTCGTTTTCCAGCGGGCCGATTGACCCGTTCTGCATCCCCTCTGTTCGTCAGCGGCCATTCACTCCATTCCACGCCTCGGCCGATGTGCTTGACGCTCCGGGACCGCTCAGTCCGTTTTTTCCTTTTTAATCCGTTCTTTTTAATTTTTAATTGCCCGGTGCGCATTCTTGCCATTGATCCAGGAACCAGGCGGATCGGCGTGGCCGTGAGCGATGAAACCAGGACCATCGCCCAGCCACTCGAATGGATTCCTGCCGCGCCGTTTGCGGATTTTCTCGCCCGGCTCAAGCAATTGCTCATCGAAAAAGAAGTGGACCTGGTCCTGATAGGAATGCCGCGCAACCTCAACGGCACGTATGGTCCCGCCGCGCAAAAAGCAGAGGCATTCGCCGCCGCGCTTAGAAATGCCATTACAGTCCCCATTGAGATGCGTGATGAACGCCTGACAAGTCTTCAGGCCAATAAAATGATGATTCATGCCGGTGTCCGGCGCGAAAAACGGAAGGAAAAAGTGGATCAAATGGCCGCCGCGCTGTTGTTGCAAAGCTATCTCGATGCCCATTCCTGACTTCTTTTTTCCTCTTGTTTGATCCGCGAAAATCAGCGTAAACCGTCGCTAACGACTTTTGAAATTCAAGCTCACCATCGCGTATGACGGCGCCAGTTACGAAGGCTGGCAAACTCAAAAGACCGGCACAGGCGTCCAACAAGTCGTGGAAAATGCTTTGGCCAGGCTCTTTCCGGCAAAGCCGGCCCTGCACGGTTCCAGTCGGACGGACACCGGGGTCCATGCCCTTGGCATGGTCGCGCACTTCGAGGTTCCATACCTTGAATTGAAAATGTCCTCGCGCAAACTGCCGCTCGCGCTCAATGCCTGGCTTCCCGAGAATGTCCGCGTCCTGTCTGCCGCGCGTGTCCCCGGGGAATTTCACGCCCGATTCAATGCCATCGCAAAGCAATACCGTTATTTTATTTGGAACCATGCCGCGATGAATCCACTCCTCAGGCATTCGGCATGGCACGTTCCAGTAAGGCTCGATGCGCCCCGCATGCGCGCGGCGGCAAAATTTTTCATCGGCAGGCACGACTTTCAGTCCTTTGCCGCTAACCCCGGATATAAGAAGGAAAACACGGTCCGCACCATGACGCGTTGCGACATTAAAAAGTCCGGCCCAAATATTACGGTCATCATCGAAGGCGACGGTTTTCTTTACAAAATGTGCAGGGGCGTCGTGGGCACGATCGTTCAGGCCGGGCTGGGAAAGTTTTCGCCCGGCCAGGTCCGGACGATCCTCGACCAAAAAGACCGCCGCGTGGCCGGAGCCACCGCTCCGGCTCATGGTCTGGTTCTTTGGAAGGTTTTTTACTGATGACACCGGCTTGTTGGGCAGGCATCCCTGCCTTCCCCGATGAAGCGGCCCCGGCCGCGCGCCGTCACCCCTCGAAAATGCGCGTTGTTCTTGTTGAACCTGAAATTCCGCCAAACACGGGCAACGTCGCCCGCTTGTGCGCGGCAACGCGAACGGTCCTGCACCTGATCGAACCGTTCGGTTTCAACCTCGATGATGCGCGGCTTAAGCGCGCCGGAATGGACTATTGGCAACACCTCAATTGGCAGCGTTGGGCAAACTGGAAGGCCTTCGAAGCACAACTTGAACCGGGCGCCCGACTTTGGTTTGTGGAATCTGGCGGACCCAAAATTTATACACACGCGCGCTTTTCAGGGGACGATTACCTCGTTTTTGGCCGCGAAACCGCCGGCCTTCCAAAATCCCTCCTCCAAGGCCACAACGACTCTTGGTTGCGCATCCCCATGTTCAATCCCCAATCTCGTTCCCTGAACCTGTCCAATTGCGTTGCGCTGGTTCTATTCGAAGCCTTGAGACAGACCGGCTTTAACGATGAAATCCTTTAAAAAGAGCATATTCGCCCACGGCAAGTACCGTCCTCTTACGGTCGTGGCTCAACCCACAGCGCGCCGGTAAGCGCGTTTTTGCTTCAAATAAAGCAATATACGCTGGATGGCGGGTAATTCTGGCCCGGCGTGAATTTTTATGTTTTATTTGCGTGCTGGAAAGTTTGAGTTAATTTGCTTTCCGGGATGTCAGTGAATACTGAGACCAACGAAAGGAGAAAAATACATATGGCAAAAAAGACAACTTCAAAAAATGGAACAAATTGGAAAGAACAGGCTGAGAGCGCGGGGGGGATTGAGCGGGGCCAGACAACCAGTGAGCGCCCGCAAGTAGGCGTTCAGCGGGTGCAAGCAACCAGCCAGCATGTGCAAGGATTCAAATTCCGCGCGCCGGACGCAGGAAGCGTGCAGCTTGTGGGTGATTTCACGCATTGGCAGGAAAAGCCGATCACCCTCAAAAAGGAGGCCGGTGGAGTATGGCACGCCTCGGTCCTGCTATCGCCGGGAGAACATCACTACCGCTTTCTGGTGGACGGCCAATGGCGTGATGACCCGGAATGTGCGGTCCGCGTGCCAAATCCATTTGGCGGCCAGAATATGATGCGCAAGGTGGCCTGACCGGCGCTTGCGGATTTGCTCGATTCAAAATTTTGTTTGCGCCAGCCAGGCGCGATGGGAATTGGCCTCCTTTGAATGGGAGTGTGAACCCCAGTTCCTTAATGAATCGTCCGCGCCGGACTGTCCGTGGGCTGGGACTCGTTTCAAGCGTGTCCCGGTCCACCCCATGGTTCAGATCCCACCCCCGGCGCGCTTGCTCACCAATCAGTCTTAAAGAACACACTCAGGGATGAGTCCATGAAAATCAAAACTGAAGGGTTTCGGGTTCGGGAAAATAAAAAGGTCAAGCTGAAGCAATGGCCCACGGCAGTCAAACCATTCTATAAATCCAGGGAGGAATATAAGGAATTCCTCGAGGCGCACATCGAAGAAATGGGCAAGTTGCAAAACCTGCTCTATGCCAGCAACCGCTACGCCTTGCTTCTGATATTTCAGGCCATGGACGCCGCTGGCAAGGACGGAGCGATCAAGCACGTTCTCTCCGGCATCAATCCGCAGGGCTGCGAGGTGTACAGCTTCAGCCAGCCAAGCCGCGACGAACTGGCGCACGATTTTCTCTGGCGCACAAACTGGCGCCTCCCACGCCGCGGCCGCATCGGCATTTTCAATCGCTCGTACTATGAGGAAACGCTCATCGTGCGGGTGCATCCGGAGCTTCTGGAGGCCGAAGGGCTTCCCGAAGAACTGTTGAATGAAAAGAAAATTTGGAAGCAACGCTATCAATCAATCCTCAACCTCGAAAAACACCTGAACCGCAACGGGACCCGCCTGGTGAAATTCTTCCTGCACCTTTCAAAGGAGGAACAACGGGCGCGGTTTCTCGCGCGGATCGAAGACCCGCACAAGAACTGGAAATTAAGCGCCGATGACATTCGTGAGCGGGATTTGTGGAAGGAATACATGATTGCGTACGAGGAATGTTTGAGCGCCACAAGCACCGATCAGTCCCCGTGGTTCATCGTCCCGGCGGATGATAAGCAAAACGCGCGGCTGATCATTTCTCAAATCGTCCTGGACACCCTCAAAAGCCTCGACTTGAAATTTCCGGCAAGCAGCAAAGGACGCGCAAGGGAATTACAAACCATCCGCAAGATGTTGGAGGCTTGATTCGCGCGTTCCATCTGAATTTTTCTGTTGATCCTCGACTTGACGCCGTATTGCCCCTAGGGTTCTCAAAATGCGCTTCACATTGTTGGGATTGATCAGCCTGGCGCTGGCCGCGGCCTCTCCGCAATCGAACAACAGCCCGGATTCTCGGTCCCCGACAACGGTTTCAGTGCCCGCGACAAACAACGTGGAGGAACAGCAACTCGAAAACGTGATGCGCGATGATGATGCGGCGATGGATGACGTGGACTCATGGATACGCGAGAATACTGCGTTTGCGGCCCATGGCGCCGGAGAATCGAAGCATGATTTGAACCAAAGAATCCGCGCCCGGCTGGACAAAGTCCGGCGGAGCTACCAGGATTTTCTCAAGCG
>JBOHXA010000175.1:0-9503 GCA_050737335.1 Limisphaerales bacterium
CATTGGTCCAGGACCGTCTGTTTCGATTATCGTTTTGATGGATGGCACAGTGATTGAGCCGAAGGTTGTGGCACAGAAATAGTCCGCCGCTCTGGAGCATCTGACTGCCCCTAGAGTTTATGGACCGTTTGAGTGCAGCAGCCAGCCATGCTGCTACCACTGTGGGTGAAAATCCCACCCGCCGAATTAGTCTGTTCGCGGAGGATAAGTCCCGCACGTTCAGTCCGTGGAGCCATGTGGTGAGTCTGTTGAACGCCCAATTGAGCCATTGCATTAGGTTGAATGACTTGTGCGACTCGCTCCGGTTGCATTCGGGGCCGCTCTCGACGATTCGCGGGGCCACGATGCCCAGCCGAAATGGGCTGTCCCATGCCAACCGCGAGCCTCCGGCGAAGATGGCCGAAGAGCTTTTTTGGCGGGTGGTGGAGCATCTTAAAACGCAGTCGCCGGGCTTTGGGAAGGGCCAGCGGCGGGTGCCGGCCTTTCGCTTCAAGATGCCCATTCAGGTCATTGACAGCACGACGCTGGAACTGACAGCCAACTGCATGGACTGGGCCAAGCACCGGCGGCGCAAAGCGGCCGCCAAGACTCATCTGCGGCTCAACTTCCAGAACCTGCTGCCAAGTTTTGTGGTGGTCGATACCGCTGCCGAGCACGACAACCTGCGGGCGCGGGAACTGTGTGCCGACCTCAAGAGCGGTGAAATCGGCTTGTTTGACAAGGGTTACGTGGACTTTGAACATTTGCGTGACATGGACCAACGCGGCGTGTTCTGGGTAACCCGGGCCAAGGAGAACATGGCTTGCGAAGTGGTCAGGAAGATGCCTGCTTGCAAAGACGACAAGATTATACGGGACGAAATCATCCAATTAAGCAACCCCGATAAACCCGCTCCGGAACTGATGCGGCGTGTGGTCGCTCTGGTGGAAGCCGACGGTCAGGAACAGGAGATGACGTTCCTGACCAATAATTTTGAGTGGAGTCCGCGCAGCGTCGCCGATCTGTACCGCTGCCGCTGGCAGATCGAAGCCTTCTTCAAGCAGATCAAGCAGACCCTCCAACTGGCCGACTTCCTGGGCCACAATGCCAACGCGGTGCGCTGGCAAGTATGGACGGCGCTCCTGACTTATGCGTTGTTGCGCTACTTGAACTACCTGTCCCGCTGGACGCATAGTTTCACACGGTTGTTCACTCTCTTGCGCGCGGCTCAATGGGAAAAACTCGATTTGCTAAAATTACTCGTGGCTTATGGGACAGCCGGAGGCAGCTTCCGCCACTTGGCACGCCCAGAACAAGCCTATTTACCCGGCTTTCTATAACCTATGGGACAGCATCCAGCCAAAATCAAAACCGATGAGTCACGAAAATCCGAACCCTCAGAATTCAAAATCTCACTTTCCGCCGAACGTCATGGATCCCTTGAAAAATCAAGCGGGCGACTCAACAATTTTGCCGTTATGGGAAGACTGTGGAAGAGAGTGTGTGCTTAATAAAATAGGAATTGCGCTCTGTCTTTTACTGCATACACTTCCTCTTATGGATATACTAAATCTATCAGCACAACAACTCAGGCAAGCGGCGCACATCAAAGAACAAATCGCCGAACTGGAAAGTCAAATTCAATCAATTCTTGGCGGTGGTGGAAATGGAGTCCCGTCACCTGCCCGCCTAAAAAAAGGGCGGATGAGCGAGTCTGGGCGGTTGGCGATAATTGCGGCCCAAAAGGCGCGATGGGCCAACTTTAAAAGAACAAAGGGCGCACCAGCTAAAAAAGGGAGGTTCAGTGCCGCAGCTCGGGCTAAACTTGCCGCCGCCGCTCGTTTAAGGTGGAAAAAAGCGAAAGCCGCCGGGAAGCATTCATTGTAAAAGGCATAAGAAGAGGCAGACTTGCTTTTATTCTGCATCTGCATAATGTCACTCTTCCACGCCGCAGGGTTCGCATGAGGCTTCCGAAGCGGCGGCGTCACCATATCGCTTTAGGCAGACCAGCAGTATTCCGATGTCCGCCGGCGAAACGCCGGAGATTCTGGCAGCCTGGCCGACGGTGGCCGGGCGAATCTTTGCCAGTTTTTGCCGTGCCTCCAGGCGGAGACCGGGCACGGCGGAGAAATCAAATGCGCCCGGAATTTGCTTGTCCTCAAGTTTTTTGAACTTTTCAATTTCCACTTCCTGCCGTTCGACGTAGCCGGCGTATTTGATAGCGATCTCGACTTGCTCAATGACCTCCCGCGAAAGTGATTCATCGCTGCCGGGCAAATCTTTATAAGCCATTCCTGGACGCGAAAGGATTTTCGCCAATGAATCAGAAATGTAATACTCATAATTCAGTCGTCTAATTTCACCTTCAATTGCCCGTTTCTTGGCTTGAAAGGTTTTGTAGTTTCCTCCGGAAAGCAGGCCGATCTCGTGGCCTATCTCTGAAAGCCGCAGATCTGCATTATCCTGGCGTAACAACAAGCGGTATTCTGCTCTCGAGGTAAACATTCGATAGGGTTCAACTGTTCCTTTTGTTATTAGGTCGTCAATCAAAACGCCAATATACGCTTGATCACGACGAAGCACTATGGGATCGAGGCTCTTCGCCCGTCTTGCCGCATTAATGCCAGCCATAAGTCCTTGGCCAGCAGCTTCTTCGTACCCAGAAGTCCCGTTGATTTGTCCGGCCAAATACAAATTGCGGCACACTTTTGTTTCCAACGACGGAAACAGTTGAGTTGGGTATGCAAAATCATACTCGACTGCATAGGCCGGACGTAATATTTCGGCGTTTTCGCAACCTTTAATCGTGCGAATCAATTCAAATTGAACTTCAAATGGAAGGCTTGTAGAGCAGCCATTTACGTAGATCTCATCGGTCTCGATACCTTCCGGCTCTAAGAAAATTTGATGTCGTTCCTTGTCTTGAAACTTCACAATTTTGTCTTCTATAGATGGACAATAACGGGGCCCGACCCCTTCGATCCTGCCCGAATAAAGTGGTGACTTGTGGAGATTGTCGCGGATCACTTTCGCCGTTTTTTCGTTGGTGAATGTGATATGGCATGGCAATTGGCCATTAAGTTTGGCCAGAACGGACCCAGGTGGATACTTCGTTCCCGCTGGCGTTCCTTGGAATCTGCGCCCAAATTGTTCCACGTGGAACAATTCATCTTTCCAATAGCTAAAATACGGTGCCGGCTCATCGCCAGACTGTATCTCGGTTCTTAAAAAGTCTATTGAACGCCTCAACAGGCGTGGTGGCGTACCAGTCTTTAGCCTTCCCATTTCCAATCCCAGTTCCTTGAGCGAGCCTGAGAGGCTGGATGCGGCGGCGTCGCCAGCGCGCCCTCCGGATTGTTGGTTAAATCCTACATGCATTAGGCCGCGCAAGAAAGTACCAGTCGTAATCACCACCGTTTTGCCATGGTAATGCACTTCGAGCGTGGTTTCCACTCCATTAACGATGTCATCTTTGTGCAGGATTTTAGCCGTTTGACCCTGCTTGACGTCCAAATTTGGAGTAGTTTCGCATACCCACTTAAGACGCAACTGATAGTGCTTCTTATCGCATTGGGCCCGTGGCGCCCAGACTGCCGGCCCCTTTTTTGTATTTAGCATCCGGAATTGCAATCCAGTCAGATCGGTGGCCTTGCCCATTTCCCCGCCAATGGCGTCAATCTCGCGCACCATGTGGCCCTTCGCCAATCCGCCAATGGCAGGGTTACATGACATCTGGCCAATCGAATCCACATTCATCGTCAACAGCAAGGTCTGGCAACCCATACGCGCGGAAGCTAATGCCGCCTCAATGCCCGCATGACCGGCACCGACGACTATGACATCATAATTTTTTGGATATAAAAACACGCTCGAACTACCTTCGCCATTCGCAATTCAATTCAATTTTATGCAACTCCGATAACGTTACCGTTATAGTTTTTACAAAATAATAGCCAAAATACATATGTTAATTATCGTTAACTACAGTTTAGTGACGCACAATTTACAGTTTTTGGCCGTCGTCGCTGGTCGCTCGACACAATAGGATGTTTCACTTCGATAGTTGGTTGCTGCACGCACATGGTTTAGTTGATCCCATTCTGATGCAGTTTGCATCCATACAAGAGGAACAGAATAGACCTCTTTTTGAGAATGGCAACCATCGAATCACCCGTTGGAATCGCGCCCTGGCCTGATTTCGCGTAATGCGATTGCCCGTGACAGACCTTTTTGAAATCGGGGACGCATCAAAAGGGTGCGATTCACAATCAAATGCGGTACCGGGTAAATATTTGAAGAGAGCCGTCAACTTGCCGCCAAACCCCAAATAAGCTCGCATTGACCGTCGCGGCGCTGCATAGTGAGAGTCAGTTCATGTCTGATTTCATTCGTAAAATCTGGGGATTGGCCGGACGTTATCGCCTGCGATTGTTTCTAGGCGTGGCGACCGGCGTCGTCAGCGGCTTAATGCAGCCGTTGTTGATGGGAACGATTTTATTTCTCGTGGGCGCCGTTTTCCCTTCAGCCATTTCAGAATCACCGCATTCATCCATCCGTCAGTTGCCACAATTCATCCAGGACTGGTTTACGGAAGCGCGGATGGCGCTAACACATGGCGTGCAAATGCATCCGTGGTCAACGGAAGTAAAAATCACGATCGCGGCCCTGGTGGCGGCGATCCCGGTTGTGATGTTTTTGCGCGGCCTTTTTGGTATATTGAATGTGTACTTTCTGCAATGGGTCGCCAGCCGCTCAATCGCGGATTTGCGCGCGCGGCTTTTCCGGCATTTGCTGGATTTGTCCGCGGGATTTTATAATGAAAATGCAAGCGGCCAGCTCATGTCGCGGGTGATCAACGATACAGCGACGCTGCAAAACATCTTGAGCAATGCAACGTCGGTGATTGTGCGCGATCCCGTGACGCTGATCAGTATCGGACTGGGCCTTTTGTGGACGGAACCCAAACAAACCCTCATGGCCGTGGTGGTATTGCCGGCGTGCGTCATTCCGATAACGATCTTTAACCGAAAGATTCGGAGATCGAGCCGCCAATTGCAGGGGCAATCCGCGAACTTGAGCCAGATCATGGCCGAGGCATTTACAGGTTATCGCATCGTCAAGGCCTACAATCTTGAAGACATTGTCACCGAGGATTTTCGACAGACGACTCGCGGCTTCGTTTCCCATTACATGCGCATCATCCGGGCCAGCAGCATTTCCGGGCCATTGATCGAATTTTTTGGTTCATGTGGGGTCGCGTTGCTGGTGGCTTACATCGTCGGCCGGCCACAGCCCCCGGAAAACTTCGTCGAGCTTCTTACCGGCATTTTTCTGATTTATCAGCCTTTGAAGAACCTGACGAATTTGCACAACCAGCTTGCCCAGGGCCGCGCGGCGACGGAGCGCGTCTTCGAACTTTTAAGCACCCAAAACAGCGTCCCTGAACCGGCGCAAGCCAGGAAATTAAAGGCCAACGGAGCGGACATCGTCTTTGACAACGTGAGTTTCAATTACGGCGACAAGGCGGTTCTGCAAAACATCAATCTCACGGTCAAATCCGGACAACTTGTGGCGCTGGTAGG
Organism: Limisphaerales bacterium; assembly: GCA_050737335.1. Lineage (GTDB taxonomy): Bacteria > Verrucomicrobiota > Verrucomicrobiia > Limisphaerales > UBA11358 > UBA11358. Next base: position 5,562 of record JBOHXA010000175.1, read on the forward strand.
TGCCAGCGGTTCCGGAAAGACGACCCTCACAAATCTGCTGTTGCGATTTTATGATCCGCAGCAGGGCGCCGTTTGCATTGGGGGCGTGGACATTCGGCAGGCTGCCACCTGCGATTTGCGCAATCAAATTGCCGTGGTATCGCAGGAAATCATCCTGTTTGATGAAACGGTCCGCAGGAACATCGAACTGGGCCGGCCCGGCGCGAGCGAAGAGGAAATTATCGCCGCGGCGCGGCACGCCAATGCCTATGATTTCATCATGGACAAACCGGAAGGCTTCGACACGGTAATCGGGGAAAAGGGCATGAAACTTTCCGGCGGCCAGCGCCAGCGCATCGCCATCGCGCGAGCCGTGTTGCGGAACGCGCCCATCCTCGTTTTGGACGAAGCCACCAGCAACCTCGATAACGAGGCCGAGCGTGTCGTGCAGGCGACGTTGGACGAATTGATGAAGGAACGCACGACCATTTGCAGCGCGCATCGCCTCTCGACCGTCATGCATGCTGATTTAATTGTCGTTCTTGACCAGGGACGGATTGTGGAAACCGGCCGGCATGAAGAATTGATCCGAAAGGGCGGCGTCTATCAAAAATTGTATTTTCTTTCCGAAGGGGGCCGTTTCGCAAACGCTGAAACCGCGGCTATTCTCCAATGAAATGGAGGACGACCCGGCGCGAGTGGCCGCGCCGCCGGTGTTCCCACAAAAAAATCCCCTGCCAGGTGCCCAGCGCCATTTCGCCGTCACGCACAGGAATCGTTAGGTTGACAGTGGTCAGGGCGGTGCGCACGTGCGCGGGCATGTCGTCGTCTCCTTCAATGGTGTGCTCGAAGAGAGGGTCTCCGTCCGGGACGAGCCGTTCAAAAAACTTTTCAAAGTCCCGGCGCACATCCGGGCTGGCGTTTTCCTGTATCAACAGAGATGCCGACGTGTGTTGCGAATGAATTGTCAGCAGGCCCTCCCGGAATTCTTTCCGGGCGATCCATTTTTCGACATCGAGGGTGAATTCATAGAGGCCGCGGCCGCGGCTCGAGATCGTGACTTCATGGAAGGATTGGCGGATCATGGGAAAAATTCGGTAAAACGACGCGCCGTCCGTGAAATGGGCGGCTGCAAGCCTCCCTAACCGACGGGCGGGTGTCTGTCCTGCGGTTTTAATTCTTGGCGGAGGTGGTATTGAGCATCTGTTCAATTTGTGGACATGGAGCGACGCCGGCGACGAGGGCTTTTTCATAATGCCATCTGGCCATTTCGACCATGGGTGGAACGGTGCTAAGATAAATAATTGCCAGGTTTTTGTGGGCATCGCCATAGTTGGGATCAATCTGGATGGCCTTGCGGAAGGCGGTCTCGGCTTGAACACGCAATCCCTTCTGAGCCAGCGCCACGCCAAGGAAATTCTGGATTTGGGGATTTTGAGGCTCCAATTTTACGGCCCGATCCAAAGCGTCCAGCGCGCCGTCGAGGTTGCCTTCGCTGAACCGGACGCGACCGAGCACGATTAAATTGAACGGGTCGTTTGGCTCCAACAAAAGCGCGGCCTGGATGTGAGCGTCGGCTTCGCCGATTTTATTTTGCTCCAATTCAGCGGAAGCCAGGTTGGCCAACGCGAGCGGATTGCCCTGGTTCTGCTTGAGGATTTCCTCATCATCCTCCGCCGCCTTGTCATATTGGCCGCTGCGGAAATACCTTTGCGCTTCCGCCACCAGCACCGCGGCGCCTCCGGACAATTTGCGATAAGATTTTTTCTCCGCTTTGGGGTCTTCCGCGAGGGGACCGGGAGTAAACAACGCCAATTCCTGCGGGGTGTACGGGACGGTTTCTCCTTCGTCAACTTCGACGCGGTCGCGGAGGGTCTCAATCTCCTGGGCTATCGCGGCCATTTGCGCCTTGGGGCTTTCAAATCGACGGCTCTTGAGTTTCCTGTTTGCCTGGCCCAGTTGCGCCAGCAACTGGTCGCGTTCGACTTTGAGCTCGCGGATTTGCGCCTCCCACTTCGGTCGCGGCGGTGGTTCGGTCGTGGCGGGCCGCTCGGCGTCAGCCAGCGACGCTTCCTGCAATTGTTGGACCCGGTTTTCCAGCGCGGTCTTTTCCAGCCAGTTTTCCGTGGCGGAGGTTTGCAGTTGAGCAATCCGCGCGCGCGCGATGGCGAGTTCCCCGGCTGTGTTTGTCCCAAAGGCCGAATGAACGCTTGCCAATTCCTTTTTTAGCAGCGCATTTTCGCGGCGCAACGCTTCGGCGGCGTTGGCGTCGGATGTCAGGGCCATGATTTTCGTTTCCAAAGCCCGGTTTTTCAGGGCGAGCTGGTTCGCGCGGGCTATCTGGGCGGCCATGTCCCGCCGCAACTTTGAATTATCAGGTCCAGCCAAACCTTTGGGCGGAGAATTGGTCGTTTGCGCGGAGGTCGCCTTCAAAAGTTCATTTTCCTTGGACAATTCAAGGACCTGTTGCTGCAATTGAGCATAGGCGGAGGCGCTGGCGGCCTCCGGTTGGACGCTTAAAGCCTCTTTGAGTTTGGCATGGAGGGTCTCGTTCTCACCTTGTAATTGGCGAACCTCGCCGTTCAGGTTGGCCAATTGCGCCTGCCAATCCGCCGGTGTGGGCGGCGGCGCAACCGTCACTGGCGGGCTGTTGGTCGTAACAAGTCGCGGCGTAAGGGCGGCGATCTTTTGGGCCAGATAGTTCAGCCGGTAATTCACAATCATCGGGTTCCAATCCGAATAGACCTGCTGAAATTGTTTGAGTTCGCGTTGCGCCTCGACATAATCGCCCAACGCCTGCCTGGGCTGGCCGGCGGTCAGACTGGCGTCCCCCTGCTGGATCAAAACATAAATGATGACGTATTGATCGTCCGGACTCTGCTGGGCGTAAACTGTGGAAAGCGCCATGAAGAAAGCGATCACAAGAGCAGCGAAATTTTTCATTTTACCAGAATAATCAATTGGATTCTATTTGGCAAAGATTCAATTAAATTCTCGCCTTTTCCGGCCATAAAATTTTAAATCAGATGGCATGGAATCCAGATTGGCCGGCATTTGCGCAACGGCTGGATTGCCGGGACACGGAAATTGGCAAAGATGATGAATGAGCACGGTCTAAAATTCCATATAACAGGAGATGCTGTTTTTGTTCTGGCTTGCGTTGTGGTTATTGGTGTTTTGGTTTCGATTGCGGTTCCGGGCTACCTTGAATTTGAAGCTCCAAATCCGGATGACGCTTATTACAACTTATTGGTTCAAGGTTTTCGAGCCGGTCACTTGAGCGTCAACCGGGAGCCCAATCCCGGCCTGGCCCGGCTTGCCAATCCGTATAATCCCGCGACGAATATGACGTATGTGTGGGACCCGCGTTACCTGGCGTATGACATGAGTTACTATAAGGGGAAATTGTACCTTTACTTTGGGGTCACGCCCGCGGTGGTTCTGTTTTGGCCGTATAACGTGGTGACGGGCCATTACCTTTCCCAGCGGAACGCATGCGTCATATTTTCTATATTGGGCTTCCTGGCGGCAGCGAGTGTGATCTACAGCATCTGGCGGCGTTACTTTCCGCAAGCGGGCCCGTGGGTTGCGGCATCCGGAGCGCTGACAGTTGGGCTGGCCGGCGGTCTATTGGAAATCTTATCCTCATGCGACGTTTGGGAAGTCGCGGTTACATGCGGATTCGCTTTTTCCGTGGTCGCATTGGCGGCTATTTGGCGCGCGTTACACGACAGGGGCCGGACAACTCAATGGCTGGCCCTGGCGGGTTTGGCTTATGGATTAGCGATCGGGGCGCGGCCATCGTTGTTGTTTGGGTTAATAATTCTTTTGATTTCCCTGGCGGCGGTCGCGCGCCGTGAATGGGGGCTGATTTCCCCGGGGCGGGGATGTCTATTATTTGCGTCGGCTGTTGTGCCGCTCCTGTTGGTGAGCGCAGGGCTGATGTTTTACAATTTTCTGCGC
>JBOHXA010000176.1:0-4336 GCA_050737335.1 Limisphaerales bacterium
TGTTTAAGGCTCGTAACGCATCCGCGTCAAACGCAAGGCCGGTTTTACCCGCGTCCGCCGCAAAGCGGTGAAGAAAATACTTCGCGAGCAACAGGATGTCCTCTTCGCGCTCCCGCAATGGCGGCAAAAAGATTAGCACCACCGCCAGCCGATAATATAGGTCCTCGCGAAAATCGTTGGATGCGATGTTTTTTTTCAAATCCGCGTTTGTAGCGGCAATGACCCGCACATTGACGCGAAGTTCCTCGCGACCGCCGACGCGTTCGATGATTTGGTCCTGAAGAAATCGAAGCAATTTGACCTGCAGGGCAGGGGGCATTTCGCCGATTTCATCGAGAAATAACGTGCCGCCATCGGCCAATTCGATGCGGCCACGGCGCTGAATGTGAGCGCCGGTGAAAGCGCCACGCTCATGCCCGAACAATTCACTTTCCAGCAGGTTCTCGGGAATGGCCCCGCAGTTGATCGCCACAAACGGGCCATTTCGCCGTTCGCTCCTTTTATGAAGCGCGTGAGCCACCATTTCTTTGCCGGTTCCGCTTTCGCCTAAAATCAGGATGGAGGCATCGGTGGTGGCGACCTTGCGAATCATCTCGAATACCGGCCGCATTCGGATGCTATTGCCAAGAATTCCCTCGAATGAATCGCCGCCGCCGACCAAATTTTGTAATTCGGCAAACTCCCGTTCGAGTTTTGAGACATGAAAGCAACGCTTTAAGAGACGGTGCAATTCGTCCGTTTCGATGGGTTTGCAGAGAAAATCATAGGCGCCTCCGCCAATGGCGCGCAGCGCGATCTCCTTTTCGTTTTGTCCCGTAATAACGACGACCTTGGCAAGGCGGTCCATCGCGAGAACCTCTGAGAGAACGGCTAGGCCTTCTTCAGGTGTTCCCGCATTTGGCGGCAAACCAAGGTCCAATAGGACGCATGAGGGCCTTTCATTGCGAAAAACTTCAATTGCGGCGGAACGATCCGCCGCCAGAAGAATTTCGTAATCGCCCGAAAGCGCCCACTTCATCTGGGTGCGGATTTCCCCGTCATCATCAATGATGAGCAGCTGGGGATTCATAGCGTTGATGCACGGGCAGATACACCCGGAAAGTCGTGCCTTTGCCCGATTCGCTTTGCACTTCAATTTTTCCATGGTGCGCCTCGACGATCATTTTGCTCTGGAACATGCCGATGCCCAGGCCATTCTTTTTTGTGCTTTGGAATGGACGGAAGAGCGCCCGATTCAAAAAATCGGAATTCATACCGCAACCATTATCGGAGACAGAAAGAACGGCCCATCCATTGACCTTGCTGGTGGCGATATGAACGGGGCGGCCCGGAGGCGAGGCCTCCTTGGCATTAAGCGCCAGGTTCGTGACCACCTTGAGCAACTGCTCACGATCAAAAAATACTTTCGGCAATGGCGCGAATTCCTTGACCAGATTGGCGCCCGAATTCCTTTCCAAATCGGCAAGCGCATTGGAAATCCAATCATTCAAATCGCCTTCGGTGGGAGTAATCTTCAGTTCGTGCCGCAAAAGAGTCATCCGTTCGATCAAACGGTTGATGTGGCCGACTGATTTTGAAATGCCCCGCAGCGCGTCCTCCCGAAAGGCAGGGTCGTCGAAGTGCGCGGGCAGGTTTTTAAGCATGAGATTGAGCGACGACGCCGCGTTTTTGAGATCGTGGACAAAAAATGCGGACATTGTTTGAAATGCCTCCAGTTCCTTGGCCTGTAACAGTTTTTTGGAAAGCTGGGAATTCAAAAGATGCGCGGCGATTTCATCGGCGATGCATTTAAGTAAATCCATGTCCTGCCCGGAGAACGAAACGCCGCCAATGCGGTCGCCAAGAACAATTAATCCAAGCAATACGCCGCTCACGGAAAGCGGCGCGCACACGCGGCGTCCACCGCTGGTGAATTGGGCGGGGTGAATGTTTTTGAGCGTCGCCGCAGCCTTCTCGCGGGATAGGTCAATGTCAAATGGACCGGATTTCTCCTTCAACGTGGCAAACAATTCTGTAACTTCTTTCTTCTCAAGGTTTAATTCACTCATGCGCGGACTCGACAACGACGTTGACGCGCCAAATTCGAGTTTCTCGCCGTTTTCATCGGCCAGCCAAATTGATACTGACAACGCATGAAAGACCGTAGCGGTGAATTTGACAGTAGCCTGGATTAATTCGGCGGCGTTGACGCACGAAGCGGTGCTTTCGGTGAATTTTCGCCAAAGATCCCGGTAATCATATTGGGGCCGCTGAAAATGGCGGCTGACAAAGCGAGCGGACCAAAGGCGCACGCGTTCCGAAAGCAACAGCACTGTCAGCAGGACCAGCGCGATGAGAATAAAAAATGCCTTGGCCGCGAATGCATTGTCCCCACCGAGCGAAGCGGCGAGATTGGCGAAAACACCGACGATAAACAGGTAGATGCCCGCCAGGACAGCCGTTAAAGAGTTCTGGAGAAGCGAATGCGACGGATAAATGTCCACGTCAAAGTGGCCGGTGCGAAAGAGGGAACGGGAAATCAATCCGCACGCGGCGAGTAATGCGACACCGTTCAGGATTTGCACGGATGAATCAACTGCGTGGAACAACAGCGCCTGACTGGCTCCGTAGCAGCGGACGGCAAACAAAACTCCCAATCCGACGACCATGAACTTAATCCGCCAGCGCATCGTGCCAATTGCCGAGCGAAAGGTCCGTTCGAGATTCATGAGAACCAGAACCGCGCCAGCCAGGACAATCAGGTTTAGCGCGATGCCATCCGCCCGAAGTGGAAAGAACGTATGGCCGTTGGCCAAACTGACCCGGGAAATCAACTGGCCTCGAGATAAAACCGCCAGTCCGATGGGTGCCAGAAAGGCCGCGGCCAAAATCATGCGCCAGCGGTGGAGAAAATCCCGATAATTGCCGCGCCCATAGGTCAGGCTGAAAAACAGCCATGTTCCCGGCAAAAACGCCATGGCCACCAGGCGGCAATTCTGCCAAAAAACCTGCTCGTCGGGAAGTTGGGCGCGATAAGCGAGTCCGTTGAAAAGACTTTCCACCGCCAGCGCAAACATACCCGCGGCAAATGACCGGTGAGCGGTGCCCTGCCCGCGCCATGAGACGATAAATGCCAGTGCCGCGCTAAATAACGCGGCAGTAAAGGCAAGTAGACCGGCAATCTCCATATCCGGAATCTCTTTCAATCGGGAAAAAAGGAAATTTTTGGGCGGAAAATCTCCGCCCAAAAATCGATTTAGCGATGTCGGTTCGCTTAGGCGAACAGTTGCTTCTTGACCAGGCCAAGTCCGAGCATGCCCAGACCGAGTAGCATGGCCGTCGTGCCGCCGTCTGGAACGGTGGAGGTAGTGGTGCTCGTTGTCCCATCGGCCACTTGGAACGAAAAGATTCCATTGGCGCTCGGGTCACCCGTCGCGAATTCCCAGGTCATGGCTTCCGCCGCCAGACCGTTTCCACTCACCGCCCCAATGCCGGTCACGAGAACTCCGCCGACGGATGTTCCGCCCTGCACTGTGGTGCCCTGGTAAGCAATCTTTGACGAAGTCAGGTCAAACGTGAAACCTCCAACTGACCAAAGGCTGGCCACCGCACCTGAGTTGAAGAACCACGGCGAGCTGAACGTCGCCTGCGTGCCAGCCGTAATTCCAGAAAAACTTCCGGAATCACTGATCACAACAGGCATTCCATTTGGCCCACTCCAAGATAGAACTTCCGTAGCCGACGCCGCCGATGGCGAATCCAGTGTGGCACCACCGGCAAAGGTGATGTCGCCCGAGATTGGGTCCGGCGTCGCCTGGGCCATTGCGCCCACCCCACAGACAGCCGCTGCAACCGCGGCCATTATTAATTTCCTTTTCATACTTTTTCTTTCTTTTTTATTACTCCTTGTATTTTGCAATCGTCGGTTTTCTAGTCCAGCATCGGCGATGCCATCGGGGTTTGTGCGGGTTTTTGCGGTTCGTTTTAGCTCGAAACAGTAAATTTTTCCGACTCTGTTCGGCGCGGATTATCAATCGGCTTGTGTTTCCAGTGTAAAAGCGCCAGTTCGAAATCTGTAAAATCCGCCGACAACCAGGCGTTCGGCGACGCTATTTAATGCAGTTCCGAAAGCGTTTGGCGCGCATCCGCGGCCTCCTGACCCGATAAATTCAGGCTCAACGCGTGTTTCAGGGAATTCCTGGTTTCCATGTAATTCTTCAAGTGGTATTCGCAGATGCCCAGGCAATAAAAGAGCCGGGCATCCGCGTTTGCGGAATTTGAAATGGTATTAAACAGGCTGGCGGCCCGGTCATAATCGCCCTTTTCAAACAGGATCATTGCGAGCGCCCGGGCCACC
>JBOHXA010000177.1:0-27312 GCA_050737335.1 Limisphaerales bacterium
TGGCGGCGATATTGTGAGCTATACCCCTCCCGTCCCTCCGGGCATTTACACTTACTATGCGCAGACAACCAATCCGGCGACAGGTCTTGCTGGCGCGAACTGGACGAGGCTCACGTACCAGTTGAACGAGCTTCCGCAATGGACGAGTTCGGCGGCGTTGGTGACGAATACGGCTCTGTCGAATCCGCAGACCAATCCGTCGCTTCAGAACCCCGGGGTTTCAAATAATTCTGCCATCATTGCCATCGAGCCTAACGCTGTCATCACGTATGATTGGTACACAGGTTCGGACCCTACCGTGTCCACTTACGACAATCCTGATGCCCCCTTCGCGTATGGAATGGTTCCTGGATTGGGTATCGCGCGGGCAACTGGTACAGCCGCTTTTATCCCAACCAACGGTCTTTGTGGAATTTACACGTATTATGTGCGCGCGCGAGTCGTGGACCCTGACTTCACCGGATGTACGTGTCAGAGTACTAATTTGGTCCCTGTGACATTCACCCTGTCGCCGCCCGCGCCGATAGACGCAATCGTTGATTTGACTAATGTCCTTGCCGGCGCAGTCCAGGCCAACACGCCCATTTGGGTGGACGTGTTGACCAATGCCGAAAATCCACCGGCAAACTTTGTGGTGAATTGGTTTTCCACAGCCCAAGGCTCCAACAGTTTGAATAATTTGAACAACAGCAGCGACACCAATTTGAATGATCGTTTCTTCCACACGCCCACCAATGCGCTGTGCGGCATTTTTACAAACTGGGCTGAAACCATGGCCATCAAGACCGGGTCCGGCAGTCCGGTGGTAAGCACCAATCGGGTCGCGGTTGTGTTTGCCGTCATTCCTGCAGCGCCCGCGGCGATTGGACCATTTACCCAAACCAATTGCATCCAGGTCGCAGACCCGACTTTCACGGTGGCTGTGACCCATGGACAGACGGCCAATTGGTATCCCGTGCCCTCCCGCGGAACCCCGGTTGCCGTCAACGCGCTTACCTTCACACCAAGCAACTTATTGTCCGGTACGTGGGAGTTCGCGGCTCAGGCGCTTGATCCAAATACAGGGCTCTCCAGCACTGGCGTAGTGACTGCCACGCTGACATTGTTCGATTGCACCAACTCGCTGGACATCAGTCTGAATCCCAGGACCGGAGCCGGCACAATTCAATGGCCGGGCAATCTGACGCTGCTGTCCACCACCAATTTGACGCCGCCAGTCGTATGGACCAGCGCCGCCACCGGTTCGATATTTTTGGCCCCCAATACATTGACCTGGACCAAAACAAATCCGCCGGTCGAATTCTTCCGTCTCACCAATTAACACAATAGTTTTCCGGATCAGCCAGACGGCGTGTGAGCAAGCGGCACTTTTTTAAAGTCTGCCAAAACAGGCTTGTGACATTTGGGCATTTGTGTCAGGCTTGGCCGACAGGATTCTGAATGAGCCAGTTCACCACCACTCTGACGGATGACGAGTTGGATAGAGTCAACCAATGCGCCAGCCGGCTTCGGTTGATCCAAAGCGATTCAGCGACATTGTCGCCGGAAAGAAGGCGTGAATATTTACACGACGAAATTTCGCAAAGTTTCAAAGGTGCCAGCCCCGCGAACCGAAAACGATTGTTGGGGGCTTTATTGGCGCGGTTCCATCTGGGCGGCAGGGCGCCAGCGGACACAGTCCCTGCTGCGCCTGCCGCTATTCCTTCTGAAACCCCGCAGGCGTTGCTTGAACGTTTCTTAAAGTTGTCCGCCGAATTGTCCCATCAGGAGAAAGCGGCGTTTGCAAAGAGATTGTATGAGGCCGGATATATGCCGGTTGCGGACAAGGCGCCCGCGGGAGTGCAGGTCACGGACGCGATGCGGCAACGTTTGGGGATTCAGCCGGGCCGCGAGCCCAATATGCAGCGTCTCATGGAAGTCACCGCCTTATTACTCCAGACATTTCACGATTTGGACCGCGCGGCGATGTTGACGCTCAAAGAACTGCAACCACGGGCCACGCTCCTGAATCGTCCAAAAAGCTATTGGGCTGCTCCGGGCCAATATTTGGCTGGAGACAGCCAGGAGATTGAACCTTTTTTTCGCGCCGTATCGGCCCTCCTGGGGGGAATGCTCGCAGCGATGCTCGGCGGAGGAAGGGACTTTGGCCGGCAATTTGTTGAGAAGTATTCTCCCTCAGCCATCGAACAAGTAGTCGAAGGTGAAGGTGGCGGATCTTTGATTCCCGGCATAGGACGAAGCAAAACCGAGCGTTGCTGGGACAAATACAAAACGTTGACAAAAGACATTGCCACGCCCGATTTGGTGGACAGATGGGTCAGAGATTGCCTGGGCAAATTTGTGGATGCTCGGACACGGATTGGTTGATTCTCCTATTTAAATATGAACGTGCATTGGCATGAAGGGCTGTTTCTCCAGCCGCATCATTTGCAAATGATGCAACGCGCGACACAAATGGAAATTCGCGCCTTGCGGTCCCTCTTGTTTCCGTTTGCTTACGGTGTCGTGGACGCCAAATTGTCCTACGATGACCTGGCAAACGGTCGGTTGCGCTTTGAGCGGTTGCACGTCATCATGCCGGGCGGGCAGGAAGTGCGCTTTCCCGAAGAAGCGCAACTGCCTAGTCTGGACATTCGGGCCGAAGCGTCACGCGGCGCCGGGCAGCTCGAGGTTTTCCTGAGCATCCCGCTCTGGGTCAAAAATCGAGCCAATGCCTTTCGTTTTGGAGAACCGCCCGACCCGCGCGTCAAACTCTTATACATCCCCACTGAAACCGCCGACCTGGCGGATGAAAATTCCGGCGACAATCCGCAGATGATCCACCTTCGCAAGATCAACGCAAGATTGATGCTCAAGGGCGAGGACATGTCCGACGTGGAAGCCATGCCATTGTTGCGCATCGTGCGCTCCGTTGGCGAGGATGCTGGAAAGCCTCGTCCGGACCCGGAATTTGTTACGCCGTCGGTCTTGTTGCGCTCGGCGCCAACGTTGCACGATTTGGCGCGGGAACTGACGGCGCAGGTTAACGCCAGCCGGGAGCAAACGCGCATCAAACTCACGATTGGCGGTCTCGGCCTGGAGGTCAAGTGGGAACTGACAACGCGCCTGGCCGCTCTCAACCGGTTTTGCGCCGCTTGGACGGGCATCATCGAAGAGGGAAACGTCCCTCCCTTTATCATATACCAGGAATTACGGGGGCTGTTGGGCGAGCTTTTGGCGCTGCATCCAGCCGACAAATTGTTTGAGTGCCAGCCCTATAATCATCTGGACCCACTGCCCCCATTCCGGGAGCTGGACCGCAAAATCCGCGAGGAAATTCGCGTTGCCCGCGCCGCCGAGCCGTTAAAAATCGTTTTTTCCGGAACCCCCGGCCTTTTGCGCGCTTCGCTCGAGCCGCAACACTTCGAAAAGCCCACTGGTTACTACCTGGGCGTCAAAACGCGCGTGGACCGCACAAAGCTGGCCCTCTATCTGAACGACGCAAACAAATTCAAATTGATGCCCCGCAGCATGGAACAGGTCGCCATTTTCGGCGTTGAATTAAAGGAGGAAAACTATCCGCCGCTCGAATTGCCAGGTCAAAGCGATTTGCATTACTTCCGGCTCATGCCCGCGTCCAACCCGCGGCGCTGGGAACAAGTTAAACAAGACAAAGGCATTTCCCTCGTGTGGAACAACGCCGAGTTTGATCTTTCCGACGCCGCCTTCACCTTATACATGACTTTGTCGTCAAATTCCGGCTCATGAAACTTTTAGAATTATATGAAGGCTTGTTTCAATATATTTGCCGCCTGAACCGTACGGCAAAGGGACAGACGCACCCGGAATACTCCAGGGTGCGCTCCGAAATTAAGGGCCTTTTCGAAGATATTCACCGTAGCGTCGCGACGGATCCGGCCCTCGCGAACCAAGTCAGGGAGCTTGACCAACCCATGATCTTTTTCGTGGACAATATGATCGCGACAAGCCGTTTAAACTTCGCCACGCAATGGGCGATGAATCGCCTCGCCACCGAGCGGAACGAACTGGCCGGGGACGAACGCTTTTTTGTGGATTTCCTGGATAAGGACCTTATCAATACCAACCCGGAAGCCGCCGAGCGCCTCGCGGTCTATTACATCTGCCTGGGCCTGGGTTTCAGCGGAATGTACCAGGGACAGCCTGAACAAATCCGCAGGTACATGGACCAGATCTTCCCGCGCATCCGCCAATGGATGGACTCCGAACGGTCGAAAGTCACCGAGCAGGCCTATCTCTGCACGGACACCCGGGTATTGACCGAGCCGCCGAATGATAAAATCGCTCTGTTGGTCGTGGCGTTCATTTTCCTTATCCTGTGCGTTACAGCCATTTGCTACGGATTGTATTACAAGGCCTCCTCCGATCTCACTGGCTCGGTGAGCCAAATTATTCATCAGGCCAATCCCTGAGCAAAATATGGACGAATCAAAGCAAAAAACATTATTCGTTTGCGGCATGGGGGCTCTCGCCCTGGGGGCCGCGATCGCCGCCGTGATAATTCCCAAAATCGGCATCTGGGTTGGCTTGGCCATTATCCTTTTTGCCGTCATTATTTTCGGCTGCTTTTTCCTTGTCCAGCGTCTCCGAAAGAAGAAGAAGAGCAAGGCTTTTGAAGGTGCCATTGAGTCCCAAACCGCCGCCTTTCCCCGGACTATCAGCGATCCCAACCGCCGTGCCGCGTTGGATCAATTGCGCCAGAAATTTCAAAAAGGACTCCAGGAATTTAAAAGCCGTGGCAAGGACATTTACAAGCTGCCGTGGTATGTCATCATTGGGGAACCTGGCTCCGGCAAAACCGAAGCCATCCGCCATTCCGGGATTGATTTTCCGCCGGGGATGCAGGACGAGCTTCAAGGTTCGGGCGGCACTGTCAATATGGATTGGTGGTTCACCAACCGCAGCATCATCCTGGACACGGCCGGCTCCATGATCTTCAATGAAACGGAAGCCGCCGAAGCGCCCGAATGGCTTGAATTTTTGCGCCTCCTCCGAAAGGCGCGCCCTCACAGCCCTATTAATGGGTTATTTCTCGTGATTTCGGCCGAAAGCCTTATCAAGGATTCCGCGGATAAAATCGCAAAAAAAGCCAGCCGCCTTTCCCAACGGCTCGAAACGATCAAGAAAACGCTCGACGTTCGCTTCCCGGTTTATCTTCTGGTGACCAAGTGCGATTTGTTGACGGGCTTCCGGGAATTTTCAGACAATATGCAGGACCCGCTGCTGCAACACCAGATGTTCGGATGGTCCAATCCAGATCCCCTTGACGCGTCATTCAAACCTGAACTGATTGAGCAGCACCTCAAGTCCGTTGCTGAACGAATCAAGCGTCGAAGGCTGTCGCTGTTGCGCGAACAGGGCGGCGCGCCGCAATTTGGAGATACGCAATTCTTCACCTCGCCCTTCCAACAATCAGGCGGTCTCGCCAAAAAGCGGTCGGATCATCTGGATTCACTCTTCGCGCTGCCTGACAGCATGCTGAGGCTGGCCCCGCGGCTGCGCCGGTATTTGGAAACCGTGTTTGTCGAAGGTGAATGGTCGGCCAAGCCCGTTTTTTTGCGAGGTGTTTATTTCACGTCCTCGATGCGCGAAGGGCGCGCATTGGATGAGGCCATGGCCCTGGCCACCGGCGTGCCGCTGGACCAATTGCCGGAGGACCGTGACTGGGATAAAAACCGGTCCTATTTTATGCGGGACTTGTTTTTGGAAAAAGTTTTCCGAGAATCCGGACTGGTTACGCGCGCCACCAACACCCTTGCGTTGCTTCGCCAGCGCCAGCTTTTAATCATGGGAGCTACCGTCGGCGCCATGGTCTTGCTGCTCCTGCTTTCCCTGCTCTCGTACCACAGCCTTAACCGGAGCGTCATGAAAGAATCCAGTTTGTGGCGCGTCGGGGCCAACAACTTGGACAACGGAGAGTGGTCTTCTCCCATCGTTCAGCCCGGATTGGATAATCCGTATGCTTTTGCTTACCAGGGAGATACAAGGCTTCCTGGCGCCAGTGGAATGTCCGCCGTTCAGTATCAGGTCCGCCTTCAGGAGATGGTCGAAAACCCCTTGCCCATAAGCTGGGTATTCAAGCCCATGTCGTGGTTGTCTTCTGGAAAGGACTTAAACCGAAAGAAGGCCCAGGAAGCCATATTCGTCAGCGGCGTCTTGAAGCCGCTCGTCGTCGGCACGCGGAATAAAATGATGCATGTGGACTTGTCCCTTGATGATCCCGGGGCGATTGGACGTTACCGCGAAGCGTTGCTATCTCTGATACGATTGCAAGCGGACAGCATCGCGGGCGGCGGTTCCATGAACGGCTCAGACTCGCAGAGCACTGCGGCTAGATACCTAAACTCCTTTATCTCCTACCTCACGGACTCCAACCAGGTGGCTGACCCGAGTTTGGTGGCGATTGTTCAATGGGATTACTCGCAAAACGGCGGCCGGCAGCCATGGCCGCCTCCAGCTCTGTTGCCGCCCAACGGCGGCCTTTCTCTCGCAAACAATCCCGCCATACAGAAAGGATTGGACGATTTGAATCAGGCCAACCAAAACACACAGAAAAGCATCGCGGAGGAAGTGGCCAGCCTCAATAATTTCGCCGATTCCCTTTACGATTATGAGCAAAAGGAATCGCAATGGCTTGCCGACGGTGAAAACGCCTCAACCGCCGACATCGCAGAAGGCGGGGCATTAAACGAAGCGAAAAGAAAAGTAGACCGGTCTATCTCGCAACTCGAACTGGAAACCAATTTCACCGATTTGCCGCTGACCAATCTGGAAGCTCATTATTCCATCCTGAGAACCGCGGCGGAAGATGCCTCGTCCGGCGCATTCACTGACATCAGGAAAAGCATTCCCACCTCCAGCGTCACTGCGGGACTTTTTGGCGAAATTTTCTCGAAGCTGGCGCAGTTCCGCCAAAAAGCCGCAGGGGCGGTTGACGCGAGCTATGGCAAAAGAAAAAGCCAGATCTCGACTCTGGATCGTGATCAAATGGTTTGGCTGCCCGGGGCCGGTGTGGCCCACGAAGTTCGATGGTCGCTATATACCAACGCCTGTGCCCTGGCCAATGAAAGCATTCTAGCAAAGGATGAAGTCCTGGAAGACCATTGGCGGCGGTTTTCCGGGTT
This sequence comes from Limisphaerales bacterium, assembly GCA_050737335.1. GTDB lineage: Bacteria > Verrucomicrobiota > Verrucomicrobiia > Limisphaerales > UBA11358 > UBA11358. The sequence goes on from JBOHXA010000177.1 coordinate 7,143, forward strand.
CAAAGTCGGTTTCGACTCTTTCAACACTAAGCTGTCGCAATACAACGGTCCTCTGAAGGACCAGGTGTCGGCGGTTTGTCATCATATAATCAGCCACGCTCTGGTCCAGGGTATGGCCGGCCTGCGAGGAAAAATCGGCTTCCCGATTTTATTGAACGACAGCCAGGAACAGCAGATGACCGGAGGCGACGTCGTGGCGCTCAAAAAAATAATCGCTTCCATGTCGGGCGCGCTTTCAGACCCCGTCTGGAAAGGACTCTTGAGCGATTCGGACCAGCAAAGCATGACCGAAGGCCTGAACAATTGTAAGCGATATAATCAAATCCTCGGTGCCCTTGTGAATGACGACGGCCGTTTGGCGGGCGTTAAAGTCTATTTTGTTCCCTCAGCGTCGGACACGAGCATTGTCAACATTTTCCGGGCAGTGCGCGTAGTCGTGGGGGACAATCAGTCGAAATGGACCGATTTGTCGCAGCACATGGATGAAACGCAACCAATTTTGTTGGGCCAGGGTACGATCGCTGCCGGCCTTTCTATTTCGTTTCGGCGATTGATTAGCGCCAGGGACACCGAGAAGACGCCTGTCCAGTTTGATAACTGGGGATTGGTGAATTTGATTTCGAATGGCCGCGTAAGCCGCGCGCAGGATGGTTCCGGCTGGAATCTGCAGCTTGCATTGAATGACGGACAGGGCGACACCGGAAACGTGACTTTCCGGATTGTTCCCGATCAGCCCCTTCCGAAAGTTGAAGATTGGCCCCACCAATGACTCCACTAACCGAAAGCATGACAGAGTGGTTCAGGCGGCCGGCCTCGCGTCCGTCCCTTGCCGCCTTTGGCAAACATCCCGGCTGGGACGACCACATCCCCGGTATCGGTGTGGACACCGAAGCTCTGGCGCATTTGAAACAGGCCCTCTATTCCGACGGCATTCGCGGTCAAATTGACTCAGGCGCATGGGAAAAGATGGAACAGACTCAGCGGATTGAAGGGTTCGACCACCTGTTTCTTTGGTCGCATCCGGGCTGCGCCCTCCTGGGTCTGATGTGGTCCTCAACCGACCGCATCGGCCGGGCCAAATACCCGATGATCCTGTGCGCCGAGGGGGATGGTTTTTCTCCCGCTTTCATGCTGGCTCATGCCAAACCGGAACTGGAACGGTTGCGGGACACGTGCAAGGCCCTCGCTTCCGCCGAAGATGTCACTTCGGAATGCCGCGCCGCCCTCGACCGCCTAAAGGGAACATTCGAAAGGGAACGGGATGGATGGATCGAACCGTTCTCTGATTCCGTCGAACGACAGCGCTTTATAGACTGCGCCGAATTATCGCCGGATCACGCCGGATTTTTGCGAATACTGCATGAGTATTCGACGGAACGGAGGATGGCCTCTTCCCGGACGAACACGAAACATTTAAGAGTACCCGTCATCAGCAGCTTGCAGGCGGACGCCTTCACACCCTGGGTTGAATTTTTTAAATGCGTTGTCCCTTCAAAAATTCCCGTGCTCTTTATCAAACGCAATGGCGCCGCGTGGTTGGACGTCATCATCGGTGAGCCGATCAGCCACGATTTTTTTTGTTTGAAGGCCTCCGCGGATGCACTGCCTCTGACCACCCGGGTCCCTTACGAAATTTCGCCACGCACAATATCAACCTTCGATACCGTGGTGGCGCGGTTGCGGCTTTCCACCGGGCAATCCAGCCCCAAAGCTCCGCCGGTTCCAACCACGGCGCCTGGCGTTCCAGCGGGATCCAAAACTGCCGCTCGGTCATTTATACTCGTTGGCATTATTTTCATTGTGGTTCTTGCCGTCATTGTGCTCGTTTTGCTTTTTAACTCCAGGAACCACCCGGCAAAGAACGGTGCTCCGGCTCTCAACAAGTCCGGAACTCCATCCGCCGTGGCTGCGCTATTGCTGAACGATACGCGCGTGAAATTGGCCGACGCTGTCGAAGAGAATACAACCGCCTGTTAACGGGTCGCCTTTAACTAATTGATCTTGACCATGGTGCCTTTGATGGTGGCGTCGCCGCTGGAACTGATCGTGATGCCACTCGAGTCAATGGTGATGGAATTGCTTCCCACGGTGAGTGTTATTTTTGACTGGCCTGTAATGGCCACCGTGTCCGCTTGGAGTGAGTAGGCCTTGCTGGTCTGCTCCGTGTGGCCGGCATTGAAAGTCTCGGTCACGTCGCTGCTAACGGTCAGCGACAACGTGCTATCCACTTCTTTGGTCTCCTTGCCGCTGACTGTCAGTGCCCGGTCGTTGCTGATCGTTTCCTTGTGCGAGCCACTCACGGTTTCGGTCCGGTCCTGTCCGATCGTCTCATTCCTGTCATTTTTAACATTAATAACAAGGTCCTTTTCCGCCTGGATAAAAATTTGTTCCGAGCCTTTCTTGTCCTCAAAATGCAGCTCATTAAAGTTTGAAGCGCCGCCGCCGGTCGTCGAACGGCTCCGGATGCCACTTTGCGTTTGGTTGGCCGGCAGCGTGTACGGCGGCATCTGGCTGGCATTGTAAACACTCCCGGTGACAATGGGATGATCCGGATCACCTTCCAGAAATTCAACAATAACTTCCTGCCCAATCCTGGGAATGTGCAGGGATCCCCATTGCTTTCCGGCCCAGATTTGCGACACCCGAATCCAGCAGGAAGTGCCCTGGTTGCTTTGCTGGGAGGAATTCTGTTGACCGGACCGGTCCCAATGAAACTGCACCTGTACCCGGCCATATTGATCGGTATTGATTTCCTGGTTGTTCGGTCCTGTGACAATGGCGGTTTGCGGTCCGTGGATCTGGGGTTTGGGTGTGGCGCGAAGCGCCCTAAACTGTTGGGTCGCTGGGATGGCCGTCAAAGCGCATGAAAAAAAATCGCCTTCCGCCGCGTCGCCGCTCCCGTAAGCGCCCGCAGTCACCCGCAAGGACGTGCCGATGACAAGGTATTGGCGGTTCTGGTCTGAACGCGGATGCCCTTTTAGCGTGAACTTGAAACCGGTCGCAACGCCGCGCACTGTGGTCTGGGCGTGAAGAATTTCATACTGCGCCTGCAACTCCTGGATGCGTAGCTTGGCATAGGCCTCCCCCTGGCTCGATTTCTCGAACCCGCCGGGGTACTCGAAAACTTCATAATTAGCGTGCTGGTGTGTGCGCGTGATATTGGCGTTGCCTGTAACGTCCGCGCTGGGCGTCGTGAAATTGAAATCATTCATGACGTACATACCCGGCTGGATTTCCTTCCCGATAATCCAATCGGCCACCGCTTCCGTTTTGGCGGCGTTGCCTGATAGATAATTCAAGGTGTCGTAACCAGGGAATGGATCGTGCGCTGAAGGCGAGTCAGCCAAAACCATGACATGCTTTCCATTTTGGTGGTCGAAAAAGTAATAAATGCCCTCTTCCTCCATCAGGCGGCTCACAAAATTAAAGTCCGTCTCACGATACTGCACACAATATTCACGAGAATCATAACTGGCGTTCAGCTTGAGCTTGTAGTCGTCGAATCCTTGTTCCTTGAAGATCGCCTCAATAATGTCAGGAACCTTCTGATTTTGAAAAATTCGGCAATCAGCCGTGCGTGTCAACAGCCAAAGCCATGGCATCAGTGTTGTGCGGTAGCGGGCCACATTGCCTTGCTGCTCTTGCGCGAACCGGCTCACCACCCCATTGAAATAGCGGGTCTGCCCATTCGGCAACGTCAATCGCACCGTCGCGGACGTCCCAATAATGTCCTCGAAAGTGATGCTGTTATCCTGGCTGTCCAATTCCACTTCCATCTGAAACAGGCGTCCCAGTTGTTCGCTGATCGAAAAACTCCGGAGCAGCAGCTTGTCGGCGCCCAGTTGCGTGTCAATGGCCGAAAATCGGTTCTGTTGTGTTGGACCTGGCATAAGGGTGGCGTGTGGTGAAAGTTGTTTTAATCAAACGCGTATGCGAAGCGACCGTCCGCGACGGTCACATGCACGCGCTTGGCGGGTGTGCCATTCGCCAGGCGGCCGAGAAATTCGCGCCCGATTTCGGGCAGAATCGTGTTCGTGATCAGGGCGTCCACCATGCGCGCGCCGCGCTCGAGTTCGGTGCATCGTTGGCCGATCAACTCCGGCACCTTGTCATCATACGTGAAGGGCGCTTTATGGTTTGCCCTGACGCGCTTCTCGACACGCGCCAGGTTCAGCTTGATGATCCGGTGGAGCACCTCCTTGCTGATGGGATAGTACGGCACTACGACGAGGCGGTTGAGCAGCGCATCCGGAAAGACCTTCGTCAGCGGCCCGCGCATCGCCTTTTCCAGGCTTTCCGCGTCAGGCATCAGCTCCGGGTCCTTGCACAGGTTGATGATCACCTCCTGGGCCGCGTTGCTGGTCAGGATGATTATGGTGTTCTTGAAATCTATGTAGCGGCCCTCCGCGTCCTCCATCCAGCCTTTGTCGAAAACCTGGAAAAACATTTCATGCACGTCCCGGTGCGCCTTTTCCACTTCATCGAGCAACACCACACTGTATGGTCGCCGGCGCACCGCCTCAGTGAGCACACCGCCTTCGCCATAGCCCACGTAACCCGGCGGCGAGCCTTTGAGCGTGCTGACCGTATGCGCTTCCTGAAATTCGCTCATGTTGATTGAAATCAGGTTTTGTTCGCCCCCGTAGAGCGCCTCGGCCAACGTAAGCGCCGTCTCGGTTTTGCCGGTGCCGCTGGGGCCGACCAGCATGAACACGCCCACGGGGCGGTTCGGATTGTCCAGGCGGGCACGGCTGGTTTGGATGCGGCGGGCCACTGACTCCAGCGCGTGGCGTTGGCCAATGACGCGATTCTCCAGGATGTTCGCCAGGCCCAATACCTGTTCGATTTCATTTTTCACCATGCGGCCCACTGGGATTCCCGTCCAATCAGCCACGACGCTGGCTATGGCGTTGGCGTCCACGCTCGGAAAAATCAATGGCGATTCACCCTGAAACTGTTTCAGTTTTTCCTGAAGCTGCGTCAATTCACCGAACAATTTTTCGCGTTCTTCGTGCGTGATGGCCTGTTTCGGGTCGGCCGGCTCCATCTTATTGGGCGGCGCTTCGATAGTCGAACCCGCTGCTCGCAGTTTGGCGCGCAGATCAAGGATTTTGCCCACCAGTTCCTTTTCTTCGTGCCAATGTTTTTCCAAACCAGCCAGCGTTTCCTTCTCTTGGGCCAGCGTATCTTTGATTTCTGATAAACGGTCCCGGTGATCCATGCCGCTGGCGTTTTCCCGGTTGAGAATTTCCGCCTCGGTTTCCAGGGCCTGGATGCGCCGCCGGCAATCGTCCACTTCCGGTGGAACGGCGTGTTGGCTCACGGCCACACGCGCGGCGGCGGTGTCAATCAGGCTCACGGCCTTGTCGGGCAACTGCCGTCCGGCGATGTAGCGATGCGACAGACGCACCGCGGCGTCAATGGCCTCGTCGAGCACCTGCACCTTGTGGTGCTTCTCGAAAGGCACCATCACCGCGCGCAGCATACGAAGGCATTTGTCTTCCGCGGGTTCTTCCACCTTGACGACTTGAAATCGGCGGGTGAGGGCGGGGTCTTTCTCAATGTGCCGTTTATATTCATCCCACGTCGTGGCGCCGATGGTGCGCAACGTGCCGCGCGCCAGAGCGGGTTTGAGCAGATTCGCGGCGTCGCCCGCGCCGCCACCGCCCGCGCCCATTAAGGTATGGGTTTCGTCAATGAAAAGAATGATCGGCTTTGGCGAAGCCTGGACTTCGTCTATGACGCCGCGCAGACGCTGTTCAAATTCGCCTTTCATGCTCGCCCCGGCCTGGAGCAAACCCACGTCCAGCGCGCGAACGGTTACGTCGCGCAAGGTAGGGGGCACGTCTCCGGCCAGGATGCGATGCACCAGACCCTCGACCACCGCCGTCTTCCCCACGCCGGCTTCTCCAGTCAGGATGGGATTGTTCTGGCGACGGCGCATCAGAATGTCCACGCATTGCCGGATTTCCTCGTCTCGGCCAATAATGGGATCAATTTCTCCCTTTTGCGCCTTCTCGTTGAGGTTCGTGGTGAACCGTTTGAGGGCCTCCTGCCGGCCCATCTCAGCCGGTGGAATCGCGCCACTGGTTTCCCCCGGGGTCGCGGCGGCGGTCAGGTCTGACCCGTCAGTGGCGCGCAATGCGTCTTCGGGCGAGCCGGCCACGATTTGCGCGAAATTGTCCGTAAGCGTTTCAAGTTTGATTTTGCTCAGTTCACGCGAGACCGCCAGAAACTTATGCCGCAGTTCGCTGTTGAGAAAGCCCACCATGAGATGCCCGGTGCGGACCTGGAACTCGCCGAACATGAGGGTTCCATAGACCCAGGCCCGTTCAATCGCATCGGGAATGTCCGGCGAAAAATCGGCAATGGCGGTGGCGCCGCGTGGCAGGCGGTCAAGCGCAGCAATTAGGTCAGAGGCCAGGCGCGAGCCGTCCACTTGGAAATGCCTAAAAATGCGGTGCAGGTCGCTGTCCTGGTTTTGGAGCAACTGGTGAATCCAATGGATGCTTTCCACGTACGGGTTGCCGCGCATTTTGCAGAAAATGGTGGCGCCTTCGATGGATTTGTAGCCAATGCTGTTTAACTTGCCGAATAGGGTGGTTCGTTTTATCTCAGCCATAATTTATGCCGCGTTGACTTTATTTTAATGAAATTTTGGGAGCCTCACAATCAGTTTTTAGTTATTAAGACGGAACCAAAACCAAATCGTCAGCGTTCCGCGTGAATGGCCGGGTCTTAAGCCAGGTGGTCCAACCCAGGTTGCCTGCCCGGCCGAGTTGCGCGGCGGGCACTTCTCCCGCCTCCAGTAACAGTTGCGCGTCCCAGAAATAATGCTCGCCACAGTAGTTGAACACCCATTGTCGCAGCCGTACAAACGCGGGCCCGGTTGGCAACAGCCGTTTGTAATCCTTGAATTTCATCGGTCCAAGCCGGATCCGGAATTTGAGCTGCGCATCGTAAACCCGCAAACCTACGATGGCGTTGGCCCCGAGAGTTCCGGTTCGCTTTGATTTGCCCAAGGCACACGTGCTGTCGTCCGGCAGATCCATCCAGTGGCCGATAAACGTTTGAACTTGGGCCGGGACTTCAAAGTATTCGCGCAGGATCGCTTCCAAACCCTCGGCGGAGCGCGGCTGGCATGCCAGCCGACCGGCAAAATGTAATTTCGCCCAATCCTGGATCGAATCGGAGTTCCGCTGGGCATCTCCGCCCAGGCCGAACATGCTGCCAATAAACAGGGGAAACCGCGGGTCGTCTGGCCGGTCGAGATCAACCGTCTTCTGGTTGGTGGCCCACGCCCGGTAAAAAAAGGAAATCAGACGGTGGTGAAATACGTCCAAAAACGCCTCAAGAGTCCGGTCTCCATAATGCAGCGTCCGTTCGTGAGCATACTCCGTCAGGTGCGGGGGCAGGGGAGCATTGGTCCCAAACAGCCCAAAGAAGCGGACAAACAGTTTCGCGCCGCCATCCAATGCCAGCGGCTCAACACTTTCAAGCGTGGAGGGCGCGAAAGCCAGCGAGGGCTTTTGCCCAAACCGCACGGCGTCCTGCGCCGCCGACTCCGAGCAACCAACACGCGGCAAATCGCGCCGCTGGTTTTCCAGCAGTCGCACCGCCTGAAAAAAATCGAAGGCAAATGGGCTTTTGGCCAATTCGCTGATTAAATTATCTGACGTTTTCCGATCTGGGCCGGCCATCGCATGATCTCTCCGCGTTGTTGTGTTCGCACAACGGTTTCTGTGAAGGAGTTGAGCGTAACGTATTTGGCAAAAAATTGTTCCAGAACAGCTCCCAGCAGGAAGGCCCCTGTTCCTTCAAAGGCAATTTCATCAAAAGTCAGCGTAATCTCCAGTCCCCGCGCAAACGCGACGAACCCAGCGCCGGGTACCCGCCGAACAATGGGCCGCGATTGAACTTTCAGAAGGCCATCAATCTGGCGCCGCGTCTGCCGATCATTGGCGTCGGCATAGAGCCTGAGCATTTCCCGCAAGGCCGCGACGCCATCGCCGTTTTTGGAATCAGTCAGCGAAAAGTAATTGAGCGAAAGATGGCTGATGAGCCGCCATGAAAACCGTCCCTCCGCCCAGGAAGGACGGGGCACCGTGGGATTGCTCAAGCACCGAATGGAGGCGACCGGCGCGTTGATGTCCATTGAGAAGTCGGTTGTCCCAAGGCCAGTGGCCATCTGGATCGGCAGATGCCGGTTTGTGCATAGCGCCCGGATGCCTAATTGTCGGAGGTCAGTCCGATAAGGTGCGGAACTTGCCTCCACCAGGGAGAGATAGACTTCGGTCCCCGCATAAGTGGATCGGCCTCCGAATTGCTTTTCTTTGGCCGTAAGCATCCGCGGCACGCGATTGAGCATGTAAAAGGCGCCCGCCTCGGCGTCCGTGTCGCGGGCCAGATAGAATGGGCGAAATTCCCGTTCCTGGCCCGTCTCCGCGCCATAACCGGTGACCGATTGGATTTCGAATACTTCAAAATCCAACGGGCGATTGTGATCGGCTACCACCTGGAATTCGCTGAATTTGTTCGAAATCTCAATGCGGTCCATCTGCTTTGGAAAGAGATTAATAATGGGAGTGCAGAAGAGTTCAAATGAGGACAAAGTGACCCGGTTTTCCAGCCGTGTGTCCGCTTCCCCTAGTGGTACAATCAGGTCCATCTGGCCCCCGTCGATCAGTTTCAGCGCCTCTCCAAATCCTTCAAAACCTAAAAACAAAAACCGTTGCGAAAACGCGAAGTATTCACGAAGCAGCCGGTAGCCCTCAAAAGTCCGCGGGCTGGGTGGCAGGAGCGATTCCTCGTCCGAGAATCCCACCCGCCGGATGCATTCTGCCGGCAGCATGGCCAGTGTCTTGCCCCGGTCAGACGGCGATTGCACGACCAGCCCGGTTTTGTGCGCCAGGATTTGCTCATAGATCATGGCCGGCAGTTCGTCGGCGCCGCGAAGAAAAACGGTCAATGGCGCGAGGGCAGTCTCCTTGAACGGCACGGGGACCGTGAGGGCCAGACGCAAACGGACCGCGGCTTTGGCTTTCAATTCCGGCGGCAGTTCCAACTCGGCGACATCCCGTGTGAAATACCTGGCCTCGGCAATCCGCAACGGCAGGAGGCGAACCGAGTGCGCCGTCTGAAATGTGCAAGCCGTGCGTTCGCCTTTGCCCAGGTTGCTGCGCAGGAGGGTCCCACGAGGAATTGGAATGCCCGACGCCAGGCCGGGGTCGTTGGCTTCAGGCTCAAAGCGCGCCACGGACATGGACGGGATAGGCGAAAGGTAATGGGGATAAATGGTCTCCAGCAGGGACTGGCTGAACCGGGGAAACTCGGCATCCAGCTTCAGATGAACCCGAGCCGCGAGATACGCAAAACCTTCAAGCAGGCGCTCTACGTACGGGTCGGGACAGATTTCCTTCGCGTCCTTGTCCAGCGCCAGCCGTCCGGCAATCTTGGGAAATTCACGCGCAAATTCCCCGGCCATTTCACGCAGATGGCGGAGTTCCGTGTTGTAATGATCCAGAAGCCGCTCATCCATGTCCGCCATCTCCCAAACTGCATTGTCCGGTTTCCAAATCAATGCTCGTTTTGATAAATAACTTTTCCGAAACCGGATTGGCCCAAAGCTCGCCAAGGATTTCGATCGTGACCAGGTGCCGCCGCATCGTCGCCGTGACGGTAAGTGTGTGGTTGATGATGCGAGGCTCGAACAACCGAACCGCTTCCAACAGTTCCCGTTCCAATTCGTCCATGTTCGGGGCCAGCGTTCCACACAACTGGCGCGTCCCAAAGTTGATGACCGAACGGTATGCCTCGGGGTAATCACTCAACCGGAAACGACCGCGGCCCTCTTCGGGCAGGTGCGCGCTGGCGTTGAACAACCACTCCAGGTCGCGCAAGACCCCCCGTTTGTATCGCGCTTGGGAAATCACCCGCTGGCTGCGGCTCTCCTCGGTCTTGTCCGGCTCGTCGTCGGTCAGGCGATCCAGCAGGCACGGCTGCAGTTTTTCAAGGGGGGTCAGGTCGGCCATGCGCTTTCAGTTTGCTGGGTCAATTCGTTCTAACTTGTCGGCGCCAATTTAATTCTCCGGCATTCGAGCAATGGATATTCTCCAGTATCGGTCCCCACGATTCGTTGGCCCCGGCCCAGGCTCCAGCCTTCCGGGTGCTCAATCCATTCGGTCTTGCGGGCCAGGCGAAGCTTGTCGTCACTGGATTTTTCTGTACCCGGATAACGCACCGGCAGGTGCCCGGACATTTCGCCGCCATTGGTCCAAACAAACTGCGCCGGCATCCAAACCAGGTCACGGAGATCGGCGGGCGGTTCGAGGTGGATGAGTTTAATCCGGCAAAATGGAATCCAATAATAACGCCCTTCGACCACTGCCTCCAGCATCGGCCCGAGCCTTGAGTCGGCGTCTGCGATCCATTCAAACGGCTGGTCGTTGATCTTGCCGGCGGAGGTTGGCGCGGCTTCAAACGCCTTGTCGCGCAACTCACTGGCCGCCCTGAGCTTTTCCTGGGCCACCAATTCATTGGCCTGAACCAGCCAGCTCATCCAGGGTTCCGGCTCGCCAAACACAATCGGGGTGTGTTTGCCGGCAAACACCTGCTCGCGCAGCATTTCGCACTGGACCACCGGCTGAAAAATCCGCGCCAGCATCATCTGCTCCGAACCCATGTTGGCCAGCACATCGAGCTGGTTCAGGGCGCGTTTCCACTGGCCCAACACACTGAGAGTCTGGAATAGAAAAACCCGCAGACGCGGGTCCGCCGCGTTTTTTCGTACTGAGTCCTGGAGGGCGCCCAAAGACTCCTCCACGCGCCCCGCCTGGAGGAGTTCTTCAGCGTTCATTGAATTCGTATCGGGGCGCGCCTGGCCTCTTGGCGCTATTCCGATGTGTTTTGCGAGAAGTCGTAGCTCATCGTGATCGTCGTTCCTGCAGAACCATCCTTGCCCTGAGGCACGTAATCATAAGTGATTGCGGCAAAATTCAACCCGACGTTCTCGGTCAACCGGTCTTCGCGTCCGGAGGTGCCCGTCGAGATGCCCGCTATCGTCACTTGTGTGAGTTTGATCTTGATGTATTCCAGCGGTTTATCTCCCGCCTTGCGGACAGTGAGCTGCACCGTATCGTAGTGTGTCCCTTTGCAACAGGCCAGCGCCAGTTTGGGTGAGGCACTGTCAATATATTTGGTAATGCTGAGGTCCTGGCAGGACGCCTTACCCGAACCCCCGCCGCTGCCTTTATGGGCATCGCCCGCGTTCGTCACTCCCCACGACCAACTCAGAACTTCTATCTCTTTGGAGTGCGCTTTGTCCTGGGCTTCGCCCGAGATGTCGCCAATCTTTATAAACATATCACCGGCCATAGTAATGTCTCCTTCGTTTTGGTTGTTATATTTTGGTTTTTATTTCAGTCGTTTGTTCGGTTCGCCTGCGGCTACTTGCCTCCCTTGGCTGATGGCAGCTTGGAAACAAGGCGCAATGAAACCGTCAGGCCCTCAAGCTGATAATGCGGCCGCAGAAAGAATTTTGAGGAGTAATAACCGGGATTGCCCGGCACCTCTTCCACCTTCACTTCGGCGTCAGCCAGCGGCCGCCGCGCCTTGTCAGATTCCGACGCGGTGCTGCTATCCACGCTGTATTGTTTAATCCAACTGTTCAGCCAGCTCTCCATGTCGGCGCGCTCCTTGAATCCGCCGATCTTGTCCCGTACCATGCACTTGAGATAGTGCGCGAAACGGCACGTTGCAAACAAATACGGCAGGCGCGCCGCCAGGTTCGCATTGGCCGTGGCATCAGGATCATCATACGTGGTCGGTTTCTGTAATGACTGCGCCCCGACAAAGACCGCGTAATCCGAGTTCTTCCAGTGAGACAGCGGCATCATCCCGTTCTTCGCCAGTTCGGATTCGCGCCGGTCGGTAATGGCAATTTCCGTCGGACACTTCATGTCCACTCCGCCGTCATCCGTTGGAAAGCTGTGAACCGGCAGGCCTTCCACCATCCCGCCGCTCTCCGCGCCGCGAATCCGCGCGCACCAACCCCATTGCTTGAACGAGCGCGTAATATTCGTGCCCATCGCGTAAGCCGCATTCGACCAGGTATATTTGTTATGGTCCGCTCCTTCAGTGTCTTCCTCGAAAGCAAAATCCTCTACCGGATTGGTTTTTGCCCCATAAGGTATGCGCGAGAGAAAACGCGGCATCGTCAGCCCCAAATATCGGGCATCTTCCGAATCCCGCAACGAACGCCAGGCCGCGTACTCCGCCGTCTGGAATATCTTCGTCAGGTCCCGCGGATTGCTCAATTCCTGCCAGGTTTCCATGCCCATCAGCCCCGGCGCCGCCGCTGCTATGAACGGCGCATGCGCCGCCGCCGCGATTTGCGCCATCCCGCCCAGCATTTCAACGTCCGGCGCCGTATGATCGAAATAATAGTCGCCAATCAGGCAGCCATAAGGCTGGCCACCCGGCGTGCCATACTCATCTTCGTAAAGCTTCTTGAACAACGGGCTTTGGTCCCACGCCGTTCCCTTGAATTTTTTGATCGTGCTGCCGACTTCCTTCTTGGAAATGTTCAACACGCGGATCTTCAGCATCTCATCCGTTTCCGTGTTGCTCACCAGGTGATGCAACCCGCGCCACGTCCCCTCCAGCGCACTGAAGTCGGCGTGGTGGATAATCTTGTTGACCTGCTCGGACAATTTCTTGTCAATCTCAGCGATAATCGCCTCAATCGTCTTGATGGCGTCGCCCGATACCAACGTGGTGGCGCCAAGCGCCTGTCCAGCCAGGGTCCGCACCGCCGTTTGCACCGCGGATTTCCGTTCATCCGTCTTTGGCTTAAACTCCTTGGACAGGAGCGCGTCGAATTCGTTTAATTCCGCTGGCGCTGCGCCCGCGGGCTGGGATTGGGTGGATGCTTCAGCCATAAATCATCTCTTTGGTTATTTGTTTTCGGCGGGTTTTGGAGCAGCCGCCAGGGATTTGAGCATTTCAGGGTCGTTCAGCAGTTTGCCGATCAATTCCTCCGCGCCGCTTTTGCCATCCATGTACGTCAACAGGTTGGATAGCTCCGTTCGCGCCGTCAGAAGCTTGTTCAGCGAATCCACCTTGCGCGCCACCGCCGCCGGCGAAAAATCATCCATGCTTTGAAACGTCAATTCCACGTTCATGTTCCCTTCGCCCGTCAGGGTGTTGGGCGCCTGGAAAGCCACGCGCGGTTTGCACGACTTCATCCGTTCGTCAAAATTGTCCACGTCAATTTCCAGAAACTTGCGATCAGCAACCGGCGCCAGCGGGTCCGCCGGCTTGCCGGATAAATCAGCCATGACGCCCATGACGAAGGGAAGTTCGATTTTTTTCTGCGCGCCGTACAATTCGACATCGTATTCGATTTGGACACGGGGGGCGCGATTCCGGTTTATGAATTTTTGACTGCTCGCTTTGGCCATACGCTTTTCTTTGGTTGGGCAAATGAATGCCGTGGTTGATTTTCGATCCGCGCGAATTGAGCCTGATACGGACTTTCAATTCCTACTGTTGAACGCAAGTTTCCGCATCCGGACGTTCAGTGTCAACACCTGTTTTTTATAATTTGTGCAAATCGCACGCACCCGCTCACCCGGCCTTTTCCCGCTACCCTGGCAGCTCCGGATTTTCCCCTTCATCCCGAAACGTTTTGAGATTCTTTCTTTCTCATTGCCATCCTAAACGCTTGACTAAACCCAATTTGCGCTTATCATACTTATAAAGTTGAGTCTGAATCGATTTTAAACAATACAATCCCCAAAGCTTATGGCTGGCAACCCCGGCATACCAGACTATGTCCATTATGATAGATTGGAACGCATCGCGGACCAATTCGTTAAGGTTGGTGAGGGTATTTATAGCAAGACCCCGTCTAATTATGTCAAGACTCCGGCTAATGTGCCCGGCGGTGCCGAACCAAATGAACCCATTGAAGAGGCCCTCGAGAGGATGGACCTGGGCGCAATAGATAGAACGGATGAGTTCCTGGAACAGCTTGACCGGAAACTCGCCGAAATGAACGCCCGGACAAAGGTAAACATCTTTCAGGGACGCTCCAGGGAAAGAAGCATGGAAATCTATAAAAATGCTCCCCTCGGAACGATTCCTCTTACTGGCGATGCCCGGATGGAGAAGCTGGACTCCAGGCACCTGATGGCAGACATGCTTGAATTATGCCTCGACAAATACAAACAAATGAGGCCACAGGTCAATTTTTTTGAGTGGGTTGACCGAATGGACACCCGCCAGCTTAGGGCGATTATTGAACCACGCCTGCCCGCCGACCGTCCTGCTCACATTCAAGTAACAAATTTCGTCCAAGGTGTGAAATACCTGGACGAGGTTTCGCGTCCCAGTTATCAGCTTATTGTGAGGAATGGGAAAATTTGGGCTGCCGGTGGGGGTCCCGGGGGAAGTCCTGCGGGGAAGAGGCTTTTCGATACTAAAGATTACAGCACCGGATTTTCCGGGTCCGGATGGGCGATTTTTGTTATCAGCCATGATAATCGGTTATATGCCGGTTCCCACGTTATTGGGAAGTTTCATCATTCCAGCTTTTTAAGCGGAGCACCTGTAAAAGCCGCTGGTGAAATGCAAGTCCGGGCAGGCGACTTGTATAAGCTCACGGCCAAAACCGGGCATTATAAAACACCAAAAGAAAACTTTTTTAAGGCAATTCAATTCTTCAGATATCACAGGATTGACCCGCATCACTATATGGTTAAGGCATTCAAGGGTCCCAAGGCATTTTGGATGACCGCTGACGAGTTTGCCAGAAACGCGGGCGATTATGAGGTCTGGGGATAAGGTTATCCAAACAGCATCCGTTGCCGCTATGCCCCCCTCTGATAGTCGCCTCGTCTGGATAACTCATTTGCATGTTGTGCCTGGAAGTTCCTGTTTTTCCAGCGCCATCCGGTAACCGTTCGATATTCTGCTGTTCTCATTCTCAGATTAATGCTTGACCGAATACAATTTTCCTTTATCCTCACTGTTGATGCTGAACCTGAATCATTTTTAAACCACTCAACCCCCAAAAGCTTATGCCTGGCAATCCTTATTATAACAACGTAGACTCGGGCGGGAACTATAATAATTATAATAATATTGGAGCAATCGCGCAAACTTTCGCGAACATAACTGAAGGCAATTACGTCGAGACCCCAAATAATGTTGGTTCTGCTTATTCTAAAACTCCTAATCCTCCCAGGTACGCGCTTGCTCCGCATTTACCTAACCCGGACGAACCCATTCAAGAGGTGTTGGAGAGGATGGATGCTGATGCGCAAGATAGAACCGATGAGTTCCTGAACCTGCTTTCCCAAAAACTCGACGAAATAGATGCTAAAAAAAACGTAACCATCTATAAAGGAAATGCCCAAAAACAACAAAATGTGCCTATCCATAAAAATGCTCCCCTTGGAACGGTTCCCTTGGGTGGCATCTATCGCATGGAGAAGATGAATTCCAGGCACCTGATGGGAAACATGCTTAAGATGTGCCTCGATAAATACCAGGAAGTGAGGCCGCAGGTTGATTTTTTTGAGTGGGTGGACAGCATGGGTACTGCTCAGCTTGACGCGTTGTTCGGAGCAAGGATAAGGAACAACGGCGGTAATGTTGAGGATTTGTTGCGCGGCGTGGAGTACCTGGATGAGATTTCGCGCCCTAGCTATCAGTTGGTTGTAAAAAATGGAAAACTTTATGCTCCCGGCGGGAAGGCGCTTTTCGACACTAAAAAATACAGCACCGGATTTTCCGGGAACAACTGGGCCATTTTTGTCATCAGCAAAGATAAGAGGCTCTACGCCGGCTCCCACATTATTGGGAAGTTTCATCATTCCAGTTTTTTAAGCGGCGCTCCCGTGCTCGCCGCCGGCGAAATGCGAGTCAATGCAGGCGACTTGAAACATCTCACGGCCAAAACCGGGCATTATAAGACTCCCAAGGAAAACTTTATTCAGGCCATCCAATTCTTCAGATATCATCGGGTTTCCCCGGATTCTTACAGTGTTGATGTATTCAACCCCCAGGGTGAGCCGTCGAGGAGGCCTGACAAATACGGCGTGCCCAGGCCGACAACCGCTGCGGAGTTTCTCGCAGACAAAGACTTTTATGAAGTTTGGAAATAGGTTAACCAAACAACGGCTGTTTAAGTAATTTGGCGACGTAACCCCTCAATCCGTTGGTGATTCTTCCGGCAATCTCACTTGGGTTTCAGTGTCCCCTTGGTGAAGGTGGGCCTCAAAGAACTTTTTTTCGCCAAAGTTGGCTTTTCCGGCTTTTCATTGGGAAATCGCGAAAAATAGCGGTACTGGAGAACGCTAACTTTTCCCGGTGAGGCTGATAAAATGGCGGGATGAAGTTGCGGTATCTAATCGGCCAACCCAAAGAATGTTTCGCTGTCCTCGCAGGCATGGATGCAGTAATTTCTGCGCGTGCCATGCACGAGCCTCCCGTCTCCGACTACGACAAGTTTGCTTATCCCAGCGGGGTACATCCGCAAACCCATCCCGACCGTTTGGCAGTCATTGCCACCCTGATGGGATTGCCTGCGGCACGCATTGAGCAGGCAAGGGTTCTCGAATTAGGCTGCGGCGACGGAAACAATCTAATCACCATGGCTTGCACCCTGCCCAATAGCAGGTTTTACGGGGTTGACCTTGCTATCGAACCAATCCGCCGCGGTCAGGAGGCCATTGCAGCCTTGGGGCTCAAGAACGTTGTGTTGCGCCAAATGAATATCCTGGAAGCGCCCGCGGACCTCGGCACATTTGATTATATCATCGCCCACGGTTTGTATTCATGGGTACCCGGGGCGGTGCGTGAAAAAATCCTGGCCATCTGCCGCGAACATCTCGCCGAAGACGGCGTCGCTTATATCAGCTACAACGCCTATCCGGGCTGTCATCTCCGCGACCTGACGCGGCACATGATGTTGTTTCATGTCCGGCAATTTTCTGAACCGCGGGAAAAGATCAGCCAGGCGCGGGCACTCCTTAAATTTCTCGCTGAAGCCAATCCTCATTCCGGCCTTTGGCATGAAGTGCTTGGACATGAGCTTGAACGCATCCAAAAGTACCTTGATGCAGGCTTTTTCCACGATGACCTCAGCCCCCTCTACCAGCCGTTTTATTTTCATGAATTCGTCGAAGCCGCCGCCCGTCATCAACTTGAATTTCTTTCCGAAGCGGACGTCAAGGACATGCAACCGTCCGGCCTCACTGAAGAAGGAGTCCGCGTCCTGCATACCCTGGAACAGCGGAACCGCGTCGCCCATGAACAATACACGGACTTCGTCGTCGGCCGCGCATTCCGCCAAACGCTGCTGTGCCGTCAGGGCCGCCCCCACAACCGCGAATTAAAATCTGAAAGCGTTGCTAACTTGTTTGTTGCTGCCGACGCTACTCAGGTAAATTCCAGCGCGGATCCGGCCGCGCCGGGCATGGAAGATTTTCAACGCGGCAAGACGGTTATCGCCACCAGCCAGCCGGTGCTTAAATCTGCGTTGGCATTTTTGGGCCGGGTCTGGCCCCGCCGTGTTTACTTCACCGAATTGCTGGACCAGGCTCGCGAACGCGCCCGTCCCAATGAAACTCCAAGTCAGGTAACGCTCGAGTCCGACCAGCGTGATCTCGCCGATTTTTTGTTCCGTTGTTATGCCATTGGTTTTGTGGACCTGCACTCTTATCCTTCAACATTTGTAACGGAAATTTCCGAACGGCCAATCGCCACCCCGCTCGCCCGTTGGCAAATAGGCCATGGCACCACCATTTCTTCGCTTCGCCATCTCCCGCTGAAGATTGAAGACGCCCTCGGGCGCGAGCTTTTGCGATTATTGGATGGCACCCGCGACCGCGCGGCATTGCTTGAAGAACTCCAAAAAACGGTCGAGTCGGGAAAGACTCCAATTTACTGCGATGGCAAAGCCGTCACCGACCCGGCCAAAGCGGTCCAACTCCTGGCCGCGCAGTTGGAGCCAAGTCTTGCAAATCTGGTTACGCTTGGATTGCTCGTCGGTTGACTGGAGCGTTTCCTCGCGGCTCCTATCCCTCTTTTGGCTTGTTTCCGGTGATCTTTTGAATTTCGCCGATTGAATCAGGCGTCACATCACTAATGATCTGCATGAAATCCATTTCCACCCATCGTTGCGCGCGTTGCAGGATATATGGCACTGGACTGGTAGGTTCATGACGACGATAGTATTCGCAGATTTTCTCCAACATCCGGACAACATCCTGGCGGGATTGGACTTCTCCGGAAATCGCCTGGCGCGCTGTCGGGGCGGCTCCTGCCGGTGCGCCTTCTGCGCCTGCCGCCGGCGCGCCGTCGCCGGCCGGTACTCCTGCATAAGGAGTCAGGCGCTTATGAATCTCTGCCAGTTGTTTTGCCAATTCGGTCAGGTCCGGTGCTTTGTCCGCGCCAACTTTGTTGGTAAGAAAGGTATCAAGTCCTTTTACTAATTGAATCGAATCCACCGCCGCCTGGCTTAATCTTTCAAGCGTTTCCGGGCTTGTGTCCCGGAAGGCCGCTTCAATTTGGGCGGTTGTCACCGCGGGTTGCCCGTCCGCTCCCTCCGCTCTGGTTTCGCTGTTGGCAATGTCAAACAGGCTGAACCGGCCCATTTGGAGAGAATCGGTCAGCGGTGCTTGTCGCAGTCGTTCCAGCAACCGCATGGGATCGCCATAAGTGCCGACCGGTGTGGCCAAAGCGGCGATGATGTTCACGCGCTGCGTCGGGTCATTATTGTCCGCAGGATCAAGCAGAGGGTAATAGGCCTCCCAGTATCCTTCGAGTAATCCCTTCACAAGGGCCAAACTCTCACGAAACGCCGGCAACCCATCCATTTTTAGCGACGCCAGTGAAAGCGCGGTGGCCAGGCGCAGATCCTTTGAGCGCCCCCACAATTCCAGGCAGCGCTCGTGCAATAATTTCCAGTCCGGATCTTCCGCCACCGAAAATTGCGTCTCGGGCTTGCCTTTCATTAGGACTTCCAATTCCTGAAATCCGGCGTGATAGGAAAGGTCCTCGCCGCACGGCTTCTCGTACGATATCGGTTTCAGTAAATCTTCTGCATTGATCATAATTTTTGCCTTGTTTTGCCCTGAGAATGCCGGATTTTCCCACCCTGTCCAGCCACATTTGAATCCTGCCCGGGACTCTGTTAACCGCGGTTGGCGGTGCGAAAACCGGCTTTGAATCCGCGTTGGTTCCCCTCGTTGGGCGGGACTGCATATCGTTCTTTGCTTGAGTCTCACCGTAATCCGGTCAAATGACTGGCGCGCCATCCTGACTTGACTCTTGGCCATGGTTCGAGTTGACTGGTTCAAGCTAAAAGCACGTTTATGCCGTCAGCCGCTCGATTAACGGACATGCACACTTGCCCGATGCAAACACCGGCGGTGCCTCCTGTTCCCCACGTCGGCGGCCCGATCATCGGGCCGGGTTGTCCAACTGTCTTGTTAGGCGGGCTGCCCGCCGCTGTGGTCGGTGATTCATGCACTTGCGTTGGACCGCCGGATGTTATTGCAAAGGGTTCGGCGACCGTGATGATTGGCGGCAAACCCGCCGCCCGTATGGGTGACTCCACAGCCCATGGGGGCAGTATCACACTCGGATGCCCAACGGTGATGATCGGCGGTTGATAAAAAAAATGAGCACAAAATCACCCGAATGTTGAGCCGGCGACCCACAGGCACGCGGATTACGCATTGAAATTACATCCGAGCTTTCGCTGCTGTTGCCGCACAATCAATTCATCTTCGTGGAACTCACCAGTAGCGGTGACAAACAACTCCTGAAGTTGGTCTTCGCCACTCACGAGGTTTCCGTTCGCCGTGAACACAGTTATGAGACAACGATGCAGACTCTATAAAAGAAAAAAGGGCGGACGGTATTACATTCACGACGACGCGACGGGCAAGCAGGACAGCCTGCACACGAGCGACCGCGCCCCCGGCGCTCCGGCTGACCGAAGGCGCCGACATGCTGGTGTCAATTATTTCAGTGTTTGCCGCCTCATCCAGCGCAGCGGCTCAAGGTTCGCCGAGCTTTGCGTGGTGAGTTGCTCGTGCCCCGTTGCCGAAGTACTGACGTCTTGGAAAACTGATTAATCCTCTTTAGGATGCCAACC
>JBOHXA010000178.1:0-11150 GCA_050737335.1 Limisphaerales bacterium
CAAAATCAGGTTCCCTGATACAACAACCGACCTTCCAGCCCTTCAATTGCCTTCCAATGCTCGTCACTGGAACATAGAAACTGCCCAAGGCGGGTCGCACTTTCTAACTGTCTCCTGCATTTTGAGCACATTACGAATGTCAAGACTTGTATTACATCGCAACCTGCTAGAATTAAATGACTTCCATCTCCATGCCCTCATTGCGCTGGCAAAGGAGTGTCTAAAATATTCCCGATTGATGGGGGGACGGATCTCGAACGCTTTTTCCTTACACACGTCAAAAACAAAATTATACAACTACCGGACCGGGACGGGACGGGCCCGCGCCTCCGCCAGCCACCCGCAACGCGCTATGAGAAATAAGTAAATCTAACAATTTTGTCTTCCGCGCCTTCCCGAGACCAAACCGCAAACGACGGCCAGGACAATCGGGGCGTCCGTGTCTGACTGCTGTCCGGTTGTGCCATTTGCGCGAAGGAGATAAAAGGACAAAGGAGACATGCCGCGTTATACGGCTTTGAGAGCGTGTTCCCGGGCGTCAATTCAAAATCCAAGCAGTTGCCGCTTCGGTGGGATGCATCGAATCCGGATCGAAAAAGATTCCGCTGACTCCCGCGTTTGGCCCGCGAATCCGGTCAAAACGCAGCCGCACGGAGTCATGGCAGTCAACAATGACATATTTGCCGTCCTGATACTCACGGACTGCCTGCGTCGGCGCCGCCCGCGTCAAAGCCGGCAGGTTGTAAATATCAACGGCTTCCGCACGGTTTTGACGGTCGTAGTCAACGGCATACGCCGCCAAACGAAACGGGTGCGGCTGCTTCAGGCGGATATCCACAACCAACGTGTTGCGGCTATAAAGGCTTGTCGCATTCCGCGTTCCCTCATTGCGGCTGTCGGGCGCCAATGCACGGGGATCGCTGACATCGTGAGCCCATCGGGTAACGGTAACGGATCTGGGCAGGACGGTCACCGATTGAACATACGAAGGCAATTGTTCGAGATTTGTTTTGCCGCCATTATAACCGAATAGTACATATCCGTCCTTTCCATAAACGCCGCCCCAGTTGCCTCGGGTCGTGTCATCCTGGCTTCGCGTTTTCACCGCGTCGGGATATACCAGCGGCTGCGGCACATAGGTCGGCGAATAGCCCGGGGTCAAGCCGCTGTACCGGATGTCAAAATCGTATCGGCCCGGCACGAAGCCGGTGAGAGAAACCCGTTCATCCTCCTGATTGGCACGGGCGATTCGATCCGCAGACCACCTCGTCCGGCCGTTGACGCGTATCTTCTCAATCGTGCGACCCGGCGAAGCCAGGCCCACGCGGGCCGTGATGCCGTCGGGAATCACCAGTTCAGCGTGACCGCGCCGGGCATCGTAGCTCCAGTGGATGATGCCGTGCGGCGTGGGCGCGTCCGCCGCCACGCGGGTCAGCAGCCGCCCCAAATGCGGCACGATGTCCACAGTCGAAAACCCGGGCCCGGTCGGATTGATGCCCGCCACATACCTCGTCAACCACGTGGTGCAGCCGGCGCTCCAGGGATGGCACAGGCTTGTGACGCCCGCCTGATTGCAAGGAACACGACCGTTTTGCGGAATAATCGCATTCCACGAGGGCCAGTAGCATTCCAAAAACGTCGTTGCGCCATAATTGATTTGCCCGCCCCAGTCCTCAAGCGCAGTCTGCATCGCCGGATCGGTCCATCCCATGCGGCCCATGGCTTTGAGGATGAAGTATTCGTTAAATGGAGAGAACGAGATGCGCTCGATGGCATTGGCGAAGTCGCGCTGATACAGAATTTTCTCTTGCGCGGGCGTGGGCACCCCGGCGTTGATGGCATCCGCCGCGGAAAAAATGGTGGCGCGATCCACCCAACCGGGCTTGGACTCGACCAATTGCGCGTAGTGGTCGGCCATCTGCGCGTATTGCTTTTCCAAGTCATCCCGGCCCGCCGTCCCCATCGTCCGCGCGAACCGGCGGCATGTCTCGATAAACAGCATCCGGTATGCCCGACACGCTTCTTCACAGCCCGAGTCCATGAAGCCGCTGCCCAGCCTGTCGTCCCAGCCGTAGAAAACCGGCTTGGGTTTCTCGAACCAGTCCGCGGCCTGCGTTAACTTGCCCTGGACATTGGGAATGTACTTGGTTAATAGCGCGCGATCACCGGTATAGTCGTAGTAATCCATCAGGCTCAATACCCAGTAAAGGGCGTAGCTGGGGATGCGTTGATAATTATTTGCGGTCAAATCGAGGTTCTGCGCGACATCACCCCAATCGCCGAATGCCGCCATCGCCACGGCCTGCGCGATATGATCGTCACCGGTCCACGGAACGCGGTCTCCCCGGTCCATCAAGATGGCCCCTATCAAATTCCGCAGCAGATTCAGCTTCACGGTGTAGGCTCCAGTGTACCAGATCTTCGTCAACATGGGATCGCTGCACGAAAAGCTGCCTTTATAGTTTGTGGGTTTGATCTGGCAGACCAGTCGAACGTCGGTGATATGCCACGGGCGCCCATCGAATGAGCGGACATAAATCCAGCCGAATCGCACCCCATTATAGTCAAATCTTCCCTTGAGCTTCAGACAATAAGTGTGACCGCCAATATGTGTCGGCGCGGCAATGCAATGTTCCCACGCAGGGGCCGTAAATTCGCTGACGCCCATTTCCACGCCACCCGACATGTCCGGGCTGTCAAATTCCAGCCATGCCGCGCTCTCCGTGCCGAAGTCGAATCGGATGCTGCCCGTCCCGCGAACGGTAATGTTGCAGCGATGCCTGCGCGCGGTCTTCAAGCCGTCGAATGCGCCGGGCTTGTCAGTAAAAATTTTCACCGGCCGCAAAAGATAATACTGCAATTCGTTCGTTGTCGTCGGATTGTCCCACCGGTAGCGCACCAGTGGATCCGGCGAAAGTGGCACGGTCGGTCCGGTAAAAGCGCCGTCATGCAACGGCTGATACGGCCCGTTGAGAGCCGATGCGGCTGCCGGCGTTTCAGCCTTGGGCAGGGGAAGTATCAGGCTGGTGTGGATCGGTGGCCCGCTGCCGTCTGACGTGTCGCCGGAATGGCCGTTGCCGGCCGCCTGGCATAAGTCCCCTGTTGCCGCCACGCTGAGTAGCATGGTAATGGACGCGCTAATCAATCTATATTTCATTTGGCTGGAGCCTATTCTACCTTGAACTCCTGGGCGAATGCAGCAACAGATTTAGCTTTCCAGACTCGCATTTTACGCCTGCCTGAAGCGCGGGCGGAAGGCCAATGGTCCGGGCGAGTGACCTCCCAACTTAACGGACCAGGCCCATCAATCCGGCGTTTTTGCCTGGCGATGCTCAAAGGTCAGAAAGATTACCGCGGACAATGACCAGGCGCCCGTCAAGTACCAGAGGTCAAACGTCGTTTGTCTTTCCTTCCAACCATGCGTTTCCCCCGGCGAGCGGGCCATGGCCACCGAACCGAAACAATCTCTGCCAAATCTCTCGCCCCGTTGGACCCCGCTTGCTACGCTATCGCCGCAAGCTCGGTCTGTTCCAAAGATCGTTATACGCATTAATATGATACAACCGGTTCCAGGCATCCTTTCAGCCGTTATCTTCCTTGTCGGGGGAGCCGCTGGTTTTTCACAAGACGTGCCGGTGTACAAAGACCCCGGGGCACCGTTGGAGCAGCGCGTGGACGATTTATTTGGCCGGTTGTCTCAGGACGAAAAGCTGTCGCTGCTGGGTGGCACCGGATTTACGACCCAGCCCATTCCCCGGCTCGGCGTGCCGCCGATGGTCATGGCCGATGCCGGCCAGGGCGTGCGCGGCGGCCCGAAAGGTACGCTGGGACCGGCTACGGCTTTCCCCTGCGGAGTCGAAATGGCTTCAACCTGGGACACCAATTTGCTTTCGCAGATCGGCCAGGCCATCGGCGACGAAGCGCGCAACAAGGGCCAGGGCGTGCAAATCGAACTCGGGCCGGCAATTGACATTCATCGTTCGCCACTGGGCGGACGCAACGGCGAGTATTTTACTGAAGACCCTTTTCTGAATGCGCGGTTGGCGGTCGCATTCATCCGGGGCTTGCAGGGCACGGGCATTGCCGCCTGCGTCAAACATTATGCCTGTAACAACCAGGAGACCGACCGTGGCAAAGTCAATGTCACCGTCGGCGAACGCGCCTTGCGCGAAATTTATCTGCCCGGTTATGAGGCCGCCGTCAAGGAAGGCAGGGTGCGGGCGGTGATGTGCGCCTATAATAAAGTCAACGGCCTGCACTGCTCCGCAAACCCTTATTTGCTGAAAACCGTCCTCAAAGACGAATGGGGCTTCGATGGACTGGTCATGTCGGACTGGGGCGCGGTCCACGAGACGGACGCGGTGCAGGCGGGAAATGATTTGGAAATGCCCACGGGTAAATTCATGAATGTGCCCGCTCTCAAAGCAGCCCTCGCCGACGGCGGCATCACGCAGGCGGCAGTGGACGATTCCGTTCGCCGCATTCTGCGCACGATCATTCGTGTGGGGTTGCTGGACGGGCCGTTACATCCGGACCCCGCTCAGGTCAATTCCCCGGCGCACGCCGCGTTGGCGCTTAAGGTGGCCGGGGAGGGAATTGTGCTCCTGAAGAACCGTCGAAATCTTTTGCCCCTGGACCGAAAGAGCATCAAATCCATTGCCGTCATTGGCGAACCGGCCATAGACATGCAAGTGGACGCCTCGGGCAGCCCGCAAGTGCATCCGCTGCGCGCTGTGAACTTCCTGGACGGTATTAAGCACGCAGCCGGTCAGGCCACGGTATATTTCGCGGCCGCGGATTTCACCGGCAAACCGCCGCCGTCATCGGTCATCACGTTGCCGGATAATGACGCCGTTCATGGATTTCGGGCCGAGTATTTTACGAATCAATACCTGCAAGGCCTTCCGGCGCTGGTACGCGTGGACCAAACCATCCATCTCGCCAGCCCGCAACCGGTGGCGCCGGGTTTTCCAATGACCAATTTTAGCGCGCGCTGGACGGGCAGGCTGACGGTTCCAGTGAGTGGCAATTACAGATTTACTTTTACCGGTGACGACGGCTACCGCGTTTTTCTCAGGAGCAGGTTATTGATTGATGACTGGGCCGAACAGCCCGCAACTTCCAGTTCCGCCGGAATGCAACTTCAGGCCGGCAAACCGTATGAGTTGCGCGTGGAATATTTTCAGGCGGGCGGCGATTACCTCGCGCGCATGGACTGGCATCCGCCGAACTCCCGGCCTTTTGCCGAAGCAGTGGCGGCGGCGAAGAAATCCGATGTTGCCGTGGTTTGCGTTTCCACGCTGGGCACGGAAGGTGAAGGCCATGATCGGCCGTCAATGGATTTGCCGGCCAACCAGGCGGCCCTGATTCGAGCCGTGGCTGGGGTGAATAGGAGAACTATCGTGGTGCTCAATAACGGCACGCCGGTGACCATGACAAATTGGCTGCGCAAGGTCCCGGCGGTCATCGAATCCTGGTTTCCGGGACAGGAGGGCGGGACCGCCTTGGCTGCCATTCTATTTGGCGACGTTAATCCATCCGGCAAGCTGCCTGACACGTTTGCCGCCAGCCGCGAAGATTATCCGGACTATGGCAATTATCCCGGGAAAAATCTGCAGGTTCACTACGTGGAAGGCATTTACGTGGGCTACCGGCATTTTGACAAAGACGGCATTGAACCGCTGTTCCCGTTTGGCTTTGGATTGTCCTACACCACTTTTCGTTATTCAAACCTTAAACTTTCCAGCGGCAGGCTCTCCCCGGACGGCAGTGTTACGGCGAGTGTGGACATCGCCAATACCGGTAAGCGCGCGGGGAAGGAAGTGGCCGAACTTTATATCCATGACCCGCACCCCAAAATTGACAAGCCCGTGCGCGAGCTGAAGGGTTTTGCCAAAGTTGATCTGGCGCCCGGCGAGACTAAAACCGTGGATTTCACTGTCACGCCGCGCGACCTGGCATATTTCGACGTTGCCGGCGAGCAATGGAAAGCGGACCCTGGCCAGTACGAAATCGAAATCGGGGCCTCTTCCCGGGACATCCGGCGGAAAACCTCTCTGCAATTAACGGGACCTTTTACGAGCAAACCCTGATGCCCCACAGGACGATGCCACGACGCGGCCTGGCGGATTCGATGATTCAGGACTTCGCTTGACGCTTTTGCTTCCGGAGCCTACCTTTTTCGCATCGGGGAGCCAAACCCCGCTCTTTCAGGGATTTTTTGAACAGTTCGAGAAAGAGCGGGACGCTGAGAGTTCAATGCGAAAGCGCTGATGACCCGCCAACTTGAACCGGATAATGCCGGCGCAAGGAACTTCTCTTCGGCTCTTCATACGAAACTGAATTATGATTGCATCCAAAGACGCATTCGATCCGCACAGCAGCGATCAGGCCCCCAACTCAAAAAAGGTCTATGTCGGCGGCGCCATTCATCCGGATGTGCGGGTGCCGATGCGCGAAATTACGCTCGCGCCAACGAAGACTTTCAACGGCCAAATCGAGATCAACGAACCGGTGCGGGTTTATGATGCCAGCGGTCCATGGGGCGACCCGGATTTTAGCGGCAGCGTTACGCGCGGCCTTCCACCATTGCGGCGCAATTGGATTTTGAGGCGCGGCGACGTTGACGAATATGAAGGCCGTCTGATAAAGCCACAGGATAATGGCCATTCGCGTGTTGTCCGCCGGCCAGTGCCTTTGGATTCGCCCGCGTTGCCCATCGAATTTACCGGTGAAAAACAAAAGCCCCTTCGCTCCAAAAACGGCAAGGCTGTTACGCAACTGGCCTATGCGCGCGCGGGCGTCATCACGCCGGAAATGGAATTTATAGCCATCCGCGAAAACATGCGGACGGCTCGAATTGCGGGCCTGGCCGGTGATATCGTTCGCAATGACCTCAACAAACAACACGCCGGCTCGGCGCAGAATTTATCCGGCGATTCTTTCACCCCGTCGGTGTTTTCCCGTTTCCCTCAACGGATTCCTAAAGAAATTACGGCCGAATTTGTTCGCTCGGAAGTGGCCGCTGGACGCGCCATCATTCCCGCGAACATCAATCATCCTGAGCTGGAGCCAATGATTATCGGCCGCAATTTCCTCGTAAAAATCAACGCCAACATCGGCAACAGCGCCGTCGCATCAAGCATTGAAGAAGAAGTGGAAAAAATGCGTTGGGCAACCAAATGGGGCGCCGATACCGTCATGGATTTGTCCACCGGCAAAAACATTCATGCCACGCGGGAATGGATTTTGCGCAATTCGCCCGTGCCCATCGGCACCGTGCCGATTTATCAGGCGCTGGAAAAAGTCGGCGGCAAAGCCGAGGAACTGAACTGGGACATCTTTCGCGACACCCTCATCGAGCAGGCGGAACAGGGTGTGGATTATTTTACGATTCACGCGGGGGTTCTCCTGCGATTTGTTCCCCTCACCGCCCGGCGCATGACCGGCATTGTTTCCCGCGGCGGCAGTATCATGGCCAAATGGTGCCTGGCACATCATCAGGAGAATTTCCTGTACACCCACTGGGACGACATTTGCGAAATCATGGCCGCCTATGATGTTTCATTTTCCATCGGCGACGGCTTGCGGCCCGGCTCCATCGCCGACGCCAATGACGAAGCGCAATTTGCCGAATTGAGGACGCAGGGCGAACTGACCGAACGCGCCTGGGCCCGCGGCGCGCAAGTGATGAACGAAGGGCCGGGGCATGTTCCAATGCATCTCATCGAGGAAAACATGGCCAGGCAACTCGAATGGTGCCACGAAGCGCCATTCTACACCCTCGGTCCACTGACCACCGATATCGCGCCTGGCTATGACCATATGACCAGCGCCATCGGCGCGGCCATGATTGGCTGGTACGGCTGCGCAATGCTGTGTTACGTGACGCCCAAAGAGCATCTGGGTTTGCCTGATAAAAAAGACGTCAAAGATGGCGTCATTGCGTACAAAATCGCCGCGCATGCGGCCGATTTGGCCAAGGGCCATCCCGGCGCGCAATACCGTGACAATGTGTTGTCCAAGGCGCGATTTGAGTTCCGATGGGAAGATCAGTTCAACCTTTCGCTCGATCCTGAAACAGCGCGCGAATTCCATGATCAAACGTTGCCGCAGGAAGGGGCCAAATCCGCCCATTTTTGTTCCATGTGCGGCCCGCATTTCTGCTCGATGAAGATTACCGAGGACGTCCGCAAATGTGCCGCGGAGCAAAATCTCAGCGAGGAAGAAGCTCTCAAGCGCGGCATGGAAGAGAAGGCGAAAGAGTTTGTGGAAAAGGGCGGCGAGGTTTACACAAAGGCATGACCGACGAATGGCCGACGTCGCTTACAGGTCAAAGAGGTCAAAGGTCATGGCGACAAGTCACTTTTCAAGACTGCATGGGCAATGGTTGCCTCCCAAAGGCGGCGATCTGAGGTATAAATGAAGGAGTGATTACACCAAATGAAACCCTGCCGCGATTCGGTCGTTGAAGCCTATATGCGCGACGGGGTCCGCACGCTGTTGCGGGAGAATTTGAAATTAACTCCCGCGCAGCGCCTGGAAAAGCTCGTCAAGTTTAGCGCATTCGCTTCGACTTTGCGAAAGCCGGCAACGCGCGCGCGTTCGAAGGGAAAATGAGCGCGCAATTCGAAAAGCTTCTGCCGTTGTTAGCGCAAAGTGGCGTCGAATTCATCCTGATCGGCGGCGTTGCCGGCAACATCCGCGGCTCCGCCCGCCTCACGTGAGTCGTTGATGCCGTTTACAATCGCAACAAAAGGAATATGGAGGCGCTGGTCGAATGTTTGAGACCGAACAAGCCCTATTTGCGAGGCGCGCCGCCCGGTTTGCCATTCAAATTCGATCTGCAAACGCTGCGTAGCGGCCTGAATTTCACATTGATCACGAATCTGGGTGATCTCGATTTACTTGGCGAAGTCGTGGGCGGCGGAGGCTATCGTGACCTGCTCTCCCATTCTGTTACCTTTGAGGCGTATGGGCGAAATTCAAATGCGTTGACCTGCCAACGCTGATCAAGCTCAAACGGGCGGCAGGGCGGCCGAAAGATTTGGAGACAATTGCTGAATTAGAGGCTTTGCTTGCGGAAAGAAAATCGCGAGTTAAAAATCACAGAAGAATTGAATTATGATGTCCTAACCGTTCCGGTTCGTTCGTCATATCATTGACCGAAGTCAAAAATCAACCAAAAGGATCATCCATGAGCAAAATTCGCGTATTGGTCGGAACGAAAAAAGGGTCGTTCATTCTGGCATCGGATGGCAAGCGTAACAACTGGAAGGTAAGCGGCCCGCACTTTGCAGGCTGGGAGATTTATCATGTCAAGGGCTCTGCCGCGGACCCCAACCGCATTTATGCCTCCCAAAGCAGCAGCTGGTTCGGGCAGATTATCCAGCGTTCGGACGATGGCGGCCAGACTTGGAACACCCCGGGCAGCACTCCTCAGGAATTGAAAAGCCCCGACGGCTTTCCCAAGGGCGAAAGCAATAAATTCGTTTACGAGGGCGATGCCGGCACTCACAAATGGTACGACGGCACGCAGCATCCCTGGGAATTCAAACGCATTTGGCATTTGGAGCCTTCGCTTACGGACCCGGATATGGCCTATGCCGGCGCTGAGGATGCGGCGATTTTTACGACGACCAATGGCGGCAAAACCTGGAAGGAATTGCCAGGCCTGCGCAAGGCCAAAGGCCAGCTCTGGCAACCCGGCGCAGGCGGAATGGCCGCACACACCATCATATTGGACCCCAAAAACCCCAATCGCATTTACGTGGCCGTTTCCGCCGCGGGCGCGTTTCGGTCCGACGATAAGGGGGCAACCTGGAAACCCATCAATCGCGGGCTTAAGTCCCAGTTCCAATTGCCCGATCCGGACGCGGAAGTGGGCCATTGCGTTCATCGCATTGCCATGCATCCATCGCGTCCTGAGGTCTTGTACATGCAAAAACATTGGGACGTCCTGCGCACCAACGACGCGGGCGGGCAATGGAATGAAGTGAGCGGGAATTTGCCGTCCGATTTTGGTTTCCCCATCGATGTTCACGCCCATGAGCCGGAAACCATTTTCGTGGTGCCAATTAAGAGTGATTCGGAGCATTATCCTCCGGAGGGAAAGTTGCGGGTGTACCGAAGCAAAACCGGCGGAAACGAATGGGAAGCGCTGACACGGGGCCTCCCCCAGCAGGATTGTTACGTCAACGTTCTGCGTGATGCCATGGCGGTGGATTCGCTTGATCCTTGCGGTGTCTATTTCGGCACAACCGGAGGGCAGGTTTATGCCTCGGCCAACGGCGGCGACAGTTGGAATCCAATTGTCCGGGACCTGCCGGCTGTATTGTCCGTGGAAACCCAGACATTGCAGTGATCCGCGTCGAACTTCCATATCATTTGCGCAATCTGGCTCGAATATCAGGGGACGTCCAACTGGAAGTGCCAGAACCGGTAACGTTAGGGGCCGTACTTACTGCGCTGGAACAACGGCATCCGGTCCTGCGCGGAACAATCCGCGACCATGAAACTCTGAAACGCCGGCCTTTTATCCGGTTCTTTGCGTGCAAAGAAGATTTTTCATTGGAATCACTGGATACGCGCCTGCCCCACTCCGTGGCCGATGGTTCTGAACCTTTCGTAATCATTGGGGCTTTGGCCGGTGGGTGAATGTGAATGGCCCATTCGTGACAAAGTTGACCCCTCAAAAAAATTTAAAATGTGCTTGCTATTTCCACAGGAAAGGCGATGCTGAGGTGCCTACTGGATAGCTAAGTAGCTGCCAAAACATGGTGAATCTTCAAGTGAACACCGGTTCAGTGATGATTTGAAATCCGATAGTCGGAAACAGTCTTGGGAGCGGCATCAAGGAGTTGTAACATCACATGAATAATAAATTGTTTGTGGGAAATCTTTCCTTCAACACGACAGAGAACGACCTGAACGACGCGTTTGCCGCGCACGGTACAGTCACAGAAACCAACCTCATGATGGATCGGACCACCCAACGCCCACGCGGCTTTGGCTTCGTAACCATGAGCACCGAAGAAGAGGCGCAAAAAGCCATTACCGCCATGAACGGCGCGCAATTAGGCGGACGCGCCATCACCGTCAACATCGCACGCCCCCGCGAAGAGCGCTCCGGCGGCGGCGGCGGCGGCGGC
>JBOHXA010000179.1:0-4243 GCA_050737335.1 Limisphaerales bacterium
CTCCGGGGCTGTAACCTTTGCCGTTTTTTGCTTTATAGAAACGGCGTGATGATTTTGGAACCGTAAGAACATGAAACTGCGAAACTGGATGAAAAATTTGACGCGGCCGTTGTTTAACCGACGGTCACAGTCAAATTTTCCGACAATAAATTGTGGACACGGTTGCGCCGATACTCTAGCATCGTGCGAATCGTATATGCTGCCGTTGTCCGCCCGTTGCGCCGTCGTCTCTTTGAGTCTGGGTTTTTTCCTGGCAGGTTTCGCTACGTCGCGCGCGCAAACCAATTATTACGTTTCTGACGGGGGAGAGTATTCCATCATCGGCTCGCTGCCCGGAGACCAAATGAATCCGGATGCCGCTCTGAATAAAAATGGCGGCTATGTCGTTTGGGAGGACAATATTACCGATCCGGCGGGCCTGGGCATCAGCGCGATGCAAATAAACAGCACATTGTCAGGTTCGGCCGACATATTCGCTGTCAACGCAACCACGACCAATGACCAGGAGAACGCGCGCGTGGCATTGTTGAAAAATGGCGGGGCTGCGTTTGTATGGCAGGGCGGCCCGGGCAATCTTCAGCACATATACGCGCGTTTTTTGAGTGCCGACGGCGTATGGCTCAGCGCCACGAATGTGCTGGTGAGCTACAGCGATACCAAAACGTTTCAGGACAATCCGGCCATTGCCACGCTGGCAAACGGCGATGTCGTCGTGGTTTGGGAGAGCTTCGATCAGGTCGGCCCCGGCTCGATGGATGACGTTTATGGCCAGATGTTTTCCACAAATGGGACCCTCATCGGCGCAAATTTCCTCATCAATTCTTTTACAAAATATAACCAGCGCGATCCGGCCATCACGGCGCTGACGAACGGCGGATTTGTTGTGGCCTGGGTCTCCGAGCAGGAGCGCGTGGTTGGCGTGACAAATGCCGAAACAAATACGGCAGTTGAGATAATGTCGGACACGCCCACAGTGGACATCGAAGCGCGGTTATATGCGGTTGCCGGTTCAAGGGTGCTCCCCTCAACGGGCGAAATTTTGGTTAACCAGGATTACAATCCCTGCGCCCGGCCGCAGATGGCCACGGCTTCAGATGGCAGTTTCATGGCAACCTGGTGCGAATATGATATGCAAAATCCGGCTGATGGTTGGGATATCTTCGCCCGTTCCTTTACCAATTACAATGGCGGACCCGTGATTCCAGTAAACTCCCATACTGGCGGCGATCAATATAACCCCCGAATTAGCGTCATCGGTGGCGATTATTTGATTGTTTGGACCAGCCTGGGCCAGGACGGCTCGCGGGAGGGTGTTTATGGGCAATTTGTGCATGAAAACGGGGCCCTGGTAGACAACGAATTCCGTGTCAATACCACCACATTGGGCCAGCAAATGGAACCTGCCGTGGCATCAGATGGCGCGCGGCAATTCCTGGCGGTTTGGACAAGCTTTACCTTTGGTCCCAATAGCTTTGACCTGTTTGCGCAACGTTACGAAAACGTGGGCGCCGCGCTGGAGCCTATGGCTGCGCCCTTTGTATGGGCGCCATTTATGGCCAGCAATAGCGTTTATCAACCGGACTTGATTGTAACGTGGCCGTCGGTGCAGGGCCTGTCTGTCTCAAATTACCAGGTCTTTGTTAACGGCGGCTCCGTGCCCATGGGTATTGTAACTGGAAATTCCTGGACGATGACCGCGGCGGATGGGTTGACTGCCGCTGACACAAATTATTTCCAGGTGGCGTACATGACCGCTTCGGGGTTTCTGTCGCCCTTGTCGCCGCCCGCCGTCGGCGGCACCTGGCAGGATTGCGATTGGTACGGAATCCCCTGCCAGTGGATGACGGAGTATTATGGCAGCCCAATGTACTGGCCGTCGGCGACCACGGCCCCGGTTGTTCCCGGAGGTCCCTCGCTTCTGCAAATATTCATGAGTGGAGGCAACCCAACCAATTCGGCAACGTGGCTGCGCACGGAGTTGACGCGCTCCGACAAGGGAATTTACCTGGACTGGAACACACAGCCGGGCATGACATATCAGGTGCAAACGACCACTGATTTCAGGGCCTGGAATGATTACGGTTCTCCGCGGTTTGAAGCCGGCACAAACGATTCCCTCTATCTTGGGAATGGCGGTGGCGGCTATTACCGCGTTCAGCTTTTGCAGCCATGAGCAACGTTATGCGGCGAATCATCATTACAACATTGTTTGCGGCGCTGCTGGCCGCCGGCGGGCGCCAGGCCATGGGATTCAGCCTGCTTGGCCCCAGAACGGACACGACGGGGCTTCCATCCACTTACGGCGACAGTTGGCAAACTACCGTCATTGGCTACGATGAAAACAGCGATATCGGCACGCCCAAAAACATCGGCCAGGAATACCGCCACAATACGCCGGTCATGTATTTCGGCTTTGATTCCACCTTTGCCGGCATCGGTTCATCCGGCTTTTTTGGATTGCAGGGCGAGCAAGCCGTGAGCGCCGCATTTGATATTTTAAACAAGACCTTTACCAATAACAGCCTGGAAACGCTCGATGGTTACAGCAGCAACCTGGTTGAATTTCCATTCAATTCCCAGTCCTATAACTATACCGCCGAATCTCTTGGAATTACGGACATAAAATCCTATGTCTTGTTTTTAATGGTGGAAGAATTGGGCTTGGCCGAGCCGGAGCGCTACACCTGGACGCTGCATGATCGCGTCCTGCCCGCGGGCGCTCCGCCCTGTCCGTTCGGAGAGGAGTATTTGGTCGTGCAACGAAACTATTATTATACGGCAACGCCGTTGACAAATATCGTCTATTCGCCCTATGTCAATGACACCCTTTACACGTATGAGATTGAAGAGGGTTGCACCGGTCCGGACCCGTTGGCGATAGCGGCGCCGATACCGGTTGACCCGGACTATTACGGAGCGTACACCGCTGTGGCCGGAGCGGGTGCGGGGCTTGGAGTGGATGCGGTTTCGGCTGGATCGGCTTTTACACCGTGGGCTTCGTTGGACACAGGCGGCTTTTACACCGGACTTACCGCCGATGACGTCGGCGGCCTTCGCTATTTAATGTCCACCAATACGCTGCTTTATGAAGACCCGGCCGCGAACGCCCAGATGGAACTGACCAATTTTACCCTTCAGCCTTTGATGACGCAGCCGTTGGGCCCGCTTCTGCAATTTGCGCAAACCAATCCTCCGGCGGCACTGCAGGCCCTTTACCCGAATCTGGTCATAGACAGTGTTTCGAATTATTACACCTTCGTAACCAATTGGACTGTTGGCTCCTATTTCACTAATTTTCCCGGCCAGCAGCAAGGCACGGCGCCCACTTTCATAATTGTCAGCAATAACCCCACATTCACCTACCAGACTAATTACTCGTACACCTTTGGGAACATGGTCATTGTAAGTTATTCCTCCAATACCTACGCCCAGGTCGTCACAACAACGCTGGGCGGGCAACTTGGCCAGCAATATACCGGCCAATTCCAAACCAATGTCACCTCTCAAAGGATTGTTCTCAACGAACCGTCCGGCCAGTTTTACCTGGTTCCAACCAACTCCTGCGGCCTCGACATCGTGGTGACCAACAAGTTAAACGCTTTTGACGGGACCTATACCAACTCGATTATCAGCGCCACGAATACTACTTCCCTGGGCACCGGTTTTGTCGGGACACAGATGATTATTGAGTCATTGACAAACAGCTATTTCCAGTACTACGGCTGTTCGTTCACAACCAACGGTCCTTCCTGGTATCAGGGCATTGGCAGTATTCATTTTGTCCGCATCCCGGACGGCGATATTGATCCGACCTCCCTTGCGCTCTATACGCCCATCACCAATACCTATTCGATGACCTGGTATGATCCCACCAACTACCGTTACGGCAAAAGGATATTCCAGCGCGTGATCCAGCAGCCGGACATTCTCTTTAGCGCCCGCGATATTGCCTCGCCAAATTCTCCGCACCCGATTCCAATCGGCGTCGCATATGGCACCCGTAGTACCCCGAACTGGGACCTGAACAATATTCTTCCAAACCTGGCCGGGCCGGGAGTCATGAACCCTCCGATTCAAATTGTCCTGGACTCCGTTGGCGACGTTTACGGAAATGGAAGCTTGGCGGAAGAGCTTATTGCGACCAACGGCTTCCTGGACGAGCAAACCCAGGTCGGCCTGCTGCAATGGGGGTCTTTTGACGCGACCACGAATCCGCCGATCGTTTATCCCAACAGCACCAGCC
>JBOHXA010000180.1:0-2342 GCA_050737335.1 Limisphaerales bacterium
ATCACGGACGATGAAATCAAAAATGGCGCAATGCCCATGTCGTCGAGACGCGCAATGGCGCCGGGCGCGTCGTTACAGTGCATCGTTGAAAGCACTTGATGGCCGGTGAGCGCGGCTTCGATGGCGATTTCCGCCGTTTCGGTATCGCGGATTTCTCCGATCATGATGATGTCCGGGTCCTGGCGCAAAATGGAGCGCAAGGCATTGGCAAAGGTCAGGCCAATTTCCTTTTTCGTGGGGACTTGATTGATGCCGGGAATCTGGAATTCGACCGGGTCTTCAACGGTTACGATGTTGAAAACGGGGTTGTTGAGTTCGTTCAGGGCGGAGTAAAGGGTTGTGGTTTTGCCCGAACCGGTGGGACCGGTCACAAGAATAAGACCGTGCGGGGCGTCCACGGCTGATTTGACCGACCGGAACGTGTCGGGGTCCAGGCCCAATTTGTCCAGGCTGGCGGACAAATTAGACTTGTCCAGGACTCGCAGCACGATTTTCTCACCATGGACCGTGGGCAAAATGGAAACGCGCAGGTCATAGTCTTTGTTACTGACCTTGACCCTCATGCGGCCGTCTTGCGGGAGGCGGCGCTCGGCAATGTCCAGGCTGGACATGATTTTGAAACGGGACGCCAGTGCCAATTGCATTTGTTTCGGCGGCGGGGTAGCGTCCACAAGCACACCGTCAATGCGGTAGCGCAAGCGGACGGACTTTTCAAAGGGTTCGATGTGGACGTCGCTGGCACGGTCTTTAATGGCCTGAAGCACGATCAAATTGGCCAGTTTAATGACCGGCGCTTCTTCGCTGGAAGCGGCCAATTGGTCCAGGTTGACTTCTTCGGCGGGTTCGCGGATGGCCTCGACCGTCCCGCTTTCGTCGTCGTCGTCGCTCTTTTTTTGGGCATCCTGGATGATGTCCTCCATGGTGCCGCTCTTGACGGCCGCGATGGCGTTCAGCTTGTCCGCCAGGCTTTTTTCGGAGGCGATGAGCGGCGCGATTTCCATCTTGGTGATGCGGCGGACGTCATCCAGGGCCAGAACATTCAGCGGATCGGCCATGGCCAGGAACAGCTTGTTCTCGAGGCGCGCCACGGGCACCACCTTGTGATTATGGAGCGTGTCCTGCGGGAGCAACTCCACCACTTCCGCGGGGATATTGACGCGCGCCAGGTTGATGGGGGGCACGTTCAGCACGCGGCCCATCGAAACGGCAAGGTCCTGTTCGCTGACGTATGCCTTATCCAGAATCAATTTAATCAGGCGCGCCCCCTCCTTCTTTTGCTGCACGAGCAATTCCTCAATTTGCTTGGCGCTCAACAGCCCATCTTCGACGAGGGCGTCGGCGATGCGTTCTCCAAATGATTTAACCTTTGGCATAGGAAGGAAGACGGGGGCTTATCGAAACGCCTTTCTCACGTTGGACAATAATTCGTTTGGCGCGGCCAAGTACCAGAGGATGCGAAAGGACGTGACCTCGGCGAGGTCCTTGACCGCCTGCTGATTGAAGGGGTTGGCGGTCGCCACCATGATCGCTTTGCTCATGCGATCGAAGGGCAAGACGCACCAACGCCGGCAGACGACCGCGGGAAAGCCCCGCGTCAGGTCAATGTCAATGTCATACCGGTCCAGCGGCAGAAAACCCAGGCGCGATTTGTCCGACAACAGCTTGAGTGATCGTTCCAAAGGAAAAATGCCCCGGGCGGAAAGTGTGTGGATAAAGGGTTCAGCGACGTCCGGCATCGCGGCCTCGTTGGCCAAAGAGCGCCAGCACAAGTCAAAGTCGCCGGCGCTGATGAGTTTGC
Organism: Limisphaerales bacterium; assembly: GCA_050737335.1. GTDB lineage: Bacteria > Verrucomicrobiota > Verrucomicrobiia > Limisphaerales > UBA11358 > UBA11358. The sequence continues at coordinate 1,799 of JBOHXA010000180.1, forward strand.
CGTCCACGAACAGTTTGCGCATGGTATCGCGTCCGTCCTGGATCTGCTGGGTCGGTTTTGATTTGGTTTCGGACTTGGCCGCCGGGGAAACGGGGGTCAGCGCCGCCGGCTCGAATCCATCAATGGGCTGGACGGCTATGTCGCCGGCGGTTTCCTGGATGGATTTCAGGGCGCTCAACACGTCCGGGTCGTTGGGACGCTGCTGCAAAACCGTTTCAAATTCGAGGATGGCCGACGACAATTGCCCGGATTGCATGTAGGCCTGGGCGATGCGTTTTGAGGTGCAGATCACGTCGTCTTCGCGACCGAGTTTTTTGTAAGCCTCCTTGAGAATTTCAAGCGACTGACAATCGTTGGGCTGCGACTGGACAATAACCTCAAACATCTCAATTGTTTGTTTCAATTGAGATTCGTCTTCTGCGGTATTTGTCGGCATTTTAAACGTTCCTGCGCCGAAAAGAGCAAGTTCATTGCCATTCACCATTTCCACACTTGAAAGTTCGGGTTAAAAACCTAAAACTGAAGGGGTGGAACCGCCAAGGCC
>JBOHXA010000181.1:0-4437 GCA_050737335.1 Limisphaerales bacterium
TACTTCAGCAGCTTCCATTTGCACAACAACGACTGCACGATTGCCCTAAAAACCAACAAGGTGAAAGTCCACGAATCCCGCCTCGATTGGGATTTGAACGTCACCCTCGCCTATACCGGGGAGCGAAACATGACCGGCAGCCGCATTGCCCAGGCGACACGCAAATATCTGGGCCGGTCGGACCAGTTCGCCGTCACTTACGGCGATGGCCTGACCGATGCAAACCTGGCCGAAGAGTTTCGTTACCATCTTGCCCAGAAAAAGACCGGGACGGTATTGGGCGTAAATCCGCCGTCCCGATTCGGCGAAATCAAAGTAAAGGGCAACCGGGTGGTTGAATTTGCCGAAAAGCCAGACCTTGAAAACCACTGGATAAACGGCGGTTACTTTTTCTTCCATCGCGAGTTTTGCAAATACCTGTCGGAGGATGAGGGCTGCGTGCTCGAACGGGAACCGCTGGTCAAACTCGCACAGGATGGCCAGTTGAGCATTTACAAGCACTCCGGGTTTTGGGCTTGCATGGACACCCAACGGGATCGCGAACATCTAACCCGGCTCGCCGAATCTGGAAACCCGCCCTGGCTAAGATGAAATGAAGTATGACGTTGTAATCGTGGGCGGCGGCATTGTAGGGCTGGCGAGCGCATACCGCATTCTTCAGGCAAAACCGCGATTGAAGGTCCTGTTGCTCGAGAAGGAAGCCAAAATAGCCGCCCATCAAACCGGCCGCAACAGCGGCGTGTTGCACGCCGGCCTCTATTACAAGCCAGGCTCCGAAAAAGCGACACTCAGCGTCGGTGGCCTTCGCCAAATGATTGCCTTTTGCCGCGAACATGGCGTCGCCCACGAGCAATGCGGCAAAATCGTCATAGCGACCGGCGAACGTGAACTGCCCCGCTTGGAACAACTCTGGGAGCGCGGCAATGCCAATGGATTGTCCGGCCTGCGTCAATTGACTCCGCGGCAGATCAAAGAGATTGAACCGCACGCGGCGGGCGTTGCGGCGATCCTCGTGCCGCAGGAGGGTATTGTGGATTATCCCGCTGTGTGCGATAAGCTGGCCGCCCGGATCCGCGGCAACGGCGGTCAAATCATGCTCAATGCCCGCGTCGAGAAAATCATCCATGACCAGGGTGACCGCCTCGTCAAATCCAACGCCGGCATTTTTAACGCCGCCTTTGTCGTCTCCTGTGGCGGCCTCTTCTCGGACCGTCTGGTCAGGGCTTCGGGACAAAAGCCGTCGGCCAAAATTATTCCATTCCGGGGGGAATACTTTCAAATAAAAAAGGAAAGGCAGTTCCTGGTCCGGAACCTCATTTATCCGGTTCCGGACCCGAAGTTCCCCTTCCTGGGCGTCCATTTCACCCGCCTCATCCACGGCGGAATTGAAGCGGGCCCAAACGCGGTCCTTGCCTTTGCCCGGGAAGGATATCGCTGGTCTATTATCAACCCGCGTGATTTGGCCGAGTCGCTGAGTTTTCCGGGCCTTTGGAAATTTCTCGCCCGTTATCCGAGCTTATGGAGTTACGAAATTTTTCGTTCTCTTTCCCGGGCCGAATTTACGCGGTCGCTCCAGAAACTGGTCCCGGAAATCCGCCGCGACGACCTGGAACGCGGCGGTTCAGCCGTCAGGGCCCAGGCCATGATGCCCAATGGGAACCTTATTGAAGATTTTCATTTTGAGGAGGGTCCAGGCATTTTGCACGTCGTCAATGCGCCCTCGCCGGCGGCAACCGCCTCTCTCGCCATCGGCGCCAAAATTTCAGAAAAGGTTTTGACCCGTTTCAATTAGCCCATAAAATCGTTCGATGAAAATCATCGTTACCGGACATCGCGGCTACATCGGGCCGCACCTTGTCAAACTTCTCAAAGAAGCCGGCCACCATGTCACCGGCGTGGATATTGGCTTTTTTGACTCTTGCAACTGGGAGCCATTTCCCGCGGCCGACAAGGAGATTGAGGCCGACTTTCGCTCCCTGACTGAACGCGATCTTGAAGGTTTCGACTGCGTCTGCCATCTGGCGGGCATTTCGAACGATCCGATGGGCGACCTTGATGAAAAACTGACGTATGAAATGAACCGCGATGGTTCCATTGAATTGGCGGCGCGCGCCAAAAAAGCCGGTGTCCCGCGTTATTTGTTTTCTGGAAGTTGCTCAATTTATGGCAAAGGCGAAACCCTGGATTTGGATGAAACGGCAAAATACAATCCGGTTTCCGCTTACGCCGTTTCCAAAGTTCAAACAGAATTCAAAGTGGCCCCGATGGCTGATGCAAATTTCTCTCCCGCATTTTTGCGCAACGCGACCGCTTTTGGGCATTCGGTAAATTTGCGGATTGATTTGGTTGCCAACAATCTCCTAGCCTGCGCCTTCACCCGGGGCGATATCCGCATCATGAGCGACGGCTCGCCGTGGCGCCCGTTGGTCCATTGCAAGGACATCGCCCGCGCCTTTCAGCTCTTTGCCGAAGCTCCCAGGGACAAAATCCATAATCAGGCCGTCAATATCGGCGCCAACCGCGAAAACTATCAAGTCCGCGACGTCGGAAACGCCGTGCAACGGCTTGTGCCAAATGCGAAAATTGTTTATACGGGCGAAGTGGGGCCCGATCCCCGCAATTACCGCGTCAACTTTGACAAGCTTTATAGCCTGTTCCCGGATTTCCGGCTTGAATATAATCTCCAGACCGGCATGGAAGAATTGCTACAAAAATATCGCGATCACCATTTTAGTCTGAAGGATTTTGACGGCGATCAGTTTGTCCGGCTGCGGACCTTAAAGAAACGGCTGGCCTCGGCGCGCTCATGAATGTTCCCACGGACCCGACCGCTTTAAAGGCTGAAATCCTTCGGCTCACGCGGGAATTCTCACGCCAGTCCCACACTGCCAATCGTCCCGGCTTTTTGCCGGAACAAAACTCTCGCGTCTTCGTTCCCGGCCAGACACCCGTTCCATATGCGGGACGGGTCTTTACTGAGGATGAAGTTGAAGCGGCTGTTTCCGCCACGCTGGATTTTTGGCTGACGCTCGGCAAAGAAGGCGAATCGTTTGAGAAAAAGTTCGCCGCGTTTCTGGGCGTCAAGGGCAGTGTGCTGTGCAATTCCGGCTCCTCGGCTAATTTGTTGGCGGTTTCGGCATTGTCCAGCCAGCGGCTCGGCGCCCGGCGTTTGAAGCATGGCGACGAAATCATTACGGTTGCCGCCGGTTTTCCGACAACGGTCGCGCCAATTTTGCAGAACGGCTTTGTGCCCGTGTTGATTGATAACGATCCACAAACGCTCAATGGACGGGTCGAACAACTCGAGGAAGCCTTTTGCGAAGGAAAAACCAAAGCCGTCATCCTCGCCCATACGCTGGGCAATCCTTTCGACCTGTCAGCGGTCACAAAATTCTGTCAAAAGCGCCAATTGTGGCTCATTGAAGACAACTGCGACGCCCTGGGTTGCCAATATGATGGCAAATTCACCGGAACGTTTGGCGATTTATCCACGCAATCCTTTTACCCGCCGCATCATATGACTCTGGGCGAAGGAGGCGCGGTCAATATCATCGAGAGTTTGAAGTTGCGGACCATTATTGAAAGCTTTCGCGATTGGGGCCGCGATTGCTGGTGCGCCAGCGGCATGGACAATACCTGCGGCAAACGTTACAATTGGCAGTTGGGCGATTTACCCAGGGGTTACGATCATAAATTTATCTATTCGCATTTAGGCTATAATCTAAAGCCGCTGGACATCCAGGCCGCAATTGGGCGCGTTCAGATTGAAAAACTTCCACAATTCATCCAGGCGCGAATTGATAATTGGAACTATCTGCGCCGCAACCTCGACGATTGTTCGCGGTTTTTTGAATTCATGCTGCCAACGCACGCCACGAGTTGGACCCCCAACGGCTTTGCCTGGGATGCTTCCGGCCACAAAACCCTGTGTTCATGGTTCGGGTTTATGCTCCGGTCGAAACCTTCGGCGCCCTTTAAAAAATTTGAATTTGCCCGTTATCTGGATGAAAAGAAGATTGGCAACCGCATGCTTTTTGGAGGGAACCTCGTTCGTCAGCCCGTTTTTACCCAACTTAAAAGTGACCGTCCCAACGCTTTCCGCGTCGTCGGCGACCTCTCGGGCGCCGACCAGATCATGAATGAAGCCCTCTTCATCGGCGTCTATCCGGGCCTCACGCGCCCGATGCTGGACTATATGGTTCAAACCATTCACGATTTCGTCAAAAACTTCTAAGAATGCACATTGTCGCCACGGACGTTCCGGGCCTGCTCTTGATTCAACCGCGCGTTTTTAAGGATGAACGCGGAATATTCGTCAAGACGTTTCACAGCCCGACATTCGAGGCGGCCGGCATAAAATTCGAGCCGCGCGAGGAGTTCTTTTCCGTTTCCAGCCGAAACGTCATCCGCGGAATGCACTTTCAATTGCCTCCCCAC
>JBOHXA010000182.1:0-2280 GCA_050737335.1 Limisphaerales bacterium
CGCTAGAATCCAATCATCGCGGATTTCAACGCGGGTGCGGCAAATTCGGCAAGGCAGGAGTGTGGATGTCCAAGGTGATTTGCCGGCGGTATTGACCGTCAACGGGGAGGGGCTGCTTACTACAACCATATTCGTGAAATATCATTATGATCCGGAGTTGGCGCGTATCCTTCAAGGGATTACCATCGCTGCCATCCCGAACGGCATGTTACAAAGCCGCTATAATCCATCTGCTGAGGACACAATATGGACCGCTGGGCCAAAGGCTCCCACCCTGGGGGAAGCATTTCGAACCCGGCTTTCGTTCAATAGGCTCGCTGAAAAAGCCGATGGCGCGTTCAGCACGTGCCGGTCGAACCGGCGGGCGCGGCCTGGACAGAGTGAGCGAAAACGCCCGGAGGATTGCCCGGATACGGTTCGGGTTGCGATCGGTGCTGTCGCGCCATGGGCGGGAAGTCAGACGATTTCTTTGGCCGGCTTCGATGGCCAATGGCATTCTGGCCGCGCTGGGCGCGGTTATTTTGCCCACCGTCAAAATTCCCGTGGAACAGTTTGTTCCGCGAAAGAGTTGGAGCGGACTTGTGTCTGGTGCCGCGGGAAAAGAGGTCCAGGGGTCCAATGCGCGAACATTTTTGCGGAATCCATTCAGGATTTCCAAATCACGGCCATGCGCGGATTTGACAAGTTTGGTTCCAGTTCGGATAGTATGACGGGAGGCGAAACAACCATCCATGGTGAAAAAAATATTTACTCCACTGGAACGCGACCCGCTCTGGTACAAGGCGGGTGTCATTTACGAAGTCCATGTCCGGGCTTTTTTTGACAGCAACGCCGACGGGGCGGGCGATTTCCGGGGTTTGACGGAAAAACTCGATTATCTTCGCGATCTGGGCGTCACCGCGATTTGGCTGCTCCCGTTTTATCCGTCGCCGCTCAAGGATGACGGCTACGACATCGCCGATTACATGAGCGTTCATCCCATGTATGGGACCTTGGGGGATTTTAAGATTTTTCTGCGCGAAGCGCATCGCCGAGGGTTGCGGGTGATTACGGAACTGGTATTAAATCACACCTCGGACAAACATCCCTGGTTTCAGCGCGCGCGCCGCGCGCGTCCGGGGAGCCGCTGGCGCGACTATTACGTTTGGAGCGATTCACCCGAGAAATACGCGGGAACGCGGGTCATTTTCAAGGACACCGAAGTTTCCAACTGGACCTGGGACAGCGTCGCCAATGCCTATTATTGGCACCGTTTTTATTCGCACCAGCCGGACCTGAACTTCGACAATCCGGTCGTCCATCACGAGATGTTCAAGGTCCTGGATTTCTGGTTTGGCCTGGGCGTGGATGGCGTGCGCCTGGATGCTGTGCCCTACCTTTACGAGCGTGAGGGGAGCAGTTGCGAAAACCTGTCCGAAACCCACGACTTTCTCAAAACGCTTCGCAAGCACGTGGACGAGAAGTACGGCGACCGGATGTTGCTGGCCGAGGCCAACCAATGGCCGGACGACGCCGTGGCCTATTTTGGCGGGGGAAAAGGCGACGAATGCCACATGGCATTTCATTTTCCGCTCATGCCCCGGCTTTTCATGGCCTTGCGAATGGAAGACTGCATTCCCATCGTGGACATTCTCCAACAGACCCCGGCGATTCCCGAAACCGCCCAATGGGCGCTATTTCTGCGCAACCACGATGAACTGACGCTGGAAATGGTGACCGATGAAGAACGGGATTACATGTATCGCATGTACGCCCATATTTATCAGGCCCGGCTGAATTTGGGAATCCGCCGTCGGCTCGCTCCACTCCTGGGCAATGACCGGCGCCGAATTGAATTGCTCAATGCGCTTCTATTTTCGCTGCCGGGCACGCCCGTCATTTATTACGGGGACGAAATTGGGTTGGGGGAAAATATCTATCTGGGCGACCGGAACGGCGTTCGGACTCCGATGCAATGGAGCGCGGACAAAAACGCGGGGTTTTCGCGCGCGAATCCTCAAAGCCTTTATCTTCCAATCAACCTGGACCCGGAAAATCACTATGAAGTGGTGAACGTGGACGTGCAGCAGCGTAATCCACATTCGCTTCTTTGGTGGATGCGGCGGTTGATTACGCTGCGAAAACGCTGGCGGGCCTTTGGCATGGGCGCCCTGGAATTTATCCAGCCAGAAAACCGGAAAATTCTCGCCTGCGTCCGGCGCTGGCAGGATGAAACGATTCTGGTGGTGGCCAATTTGTCGCGGTTCGTTCAACCGGTGGAACTGGACTTGAGCGCGTTCC
>JBOHXA010000183.1:0-9319 GCA_050737335.1 Limisphaerales bacterium
CGATGGGAAATGGATATTTAAAAGCGTCCTGGCCGCGCTTGAGCGGCGAAACGGAACCCAATAGCGTCAGCTAAACATCCCCTGCCCTCCATTGACGCGTAAAACCTGCCCTGTAATAAACGACGAATCGGCTTCTGACGCCGGGCAGACATAGGCCGGCGCAAGTTCCGACGGCTGGCCTGCGCGTTTCAGCAAGGTCTTTTGTCCAAAGCTCTTGATGTCCTCGCCTTCAAATGACGTCACTATGGCCAGCGCGCGCGTGAAATTCATAATCGCCACTTTGGTTCCGGCATAATCCATCAGATGCGGCGATGGCTCATAAGCCTGGATGGACGTGGTATTGATAATCGCGGCTCCTTCCTTCAGATGCGGCAAGACCGCGCTGGTCATGTAAAAGAAGCCGAATATATTCGTTCGGAAAATTTTTCCACGTGTTCCGGTGTCAATTCTTCCACGCCACACACCTCGCTTTGTTCTCCCGCATTGTTGACCAGGACATCAACGCGATTGAAGGCCTTAAGCGTCTGTTGCGTTACTCCACGAAAGCGACCTTTAATCAACGGCGTGTGTATCGCAGTCCGTTTCAACCGAGATCTCTTTCTCGTCTTCGTTGTGAGCTTTGTTCGCCTTGATGCACTCGGGACAAATACCGTGCGTGAAAACCGCCTCGGAATGCTCCGTGATGTACGCCTCGACTTGTTGCCAATAGCCCTGATCGTCCCGGATGCGTTTGCAACCGGCGCAAATCGGCAGCAGCCCAACGAGCGTTTTGGCTTTGCCCAAAGCTTCCGTCAGTTCCTGAATCAATTTAATCCGCTCGCACTCCTCGCGCTTGCGGCTGGTGATGTCGCGCGCGATGACCGATGCTCCGGTAATTTTGCCATCGCAGTTCTTCATCGGAGAAATCGTGACGGCAATTGGCACGAGCCTCCCACCTTTGCGCACTCGCGCCGTTTCAGAGCGGCCCACGTGGTCTCCGCGCTTGATCCGCTCCATGCAGTCAATCAATTCGTCCAGCCGTTCATCCGGATACAGAATGGAGACATTGCGTCCGATAATTTCACCAGCCCGAAAACCATACGTGCGTTCGGCCGCCCGGTTCCAACTGACAACTGTGCCGTCGAGCTTGACCCCGTAGATCGCGTCATCGCTGGATTCGACGATCGCCGCCAGAAATTTCGCGTTCGCTTCGGCCTGCGCGCGGGCCCTATGGGCATGAGCGGTTTCCATTTCTCGTTCGATGGCTGGAATTAGCCGCGACAAATTGGCTTTTACAAGATAGTCGCTCGCCCCCGCTTTCATCATCTCCACCGCTGATTCTTCCCCAAATACGCCCGAAACAACAATGAACGGAATCTCAGGATGCCTGGCCCGGGCGATTCTCAGCGCGTCCGGCGCGTTGAATTGCGGCATTACGTAGTCGCATAAAATCATATCCCAGACGTGCCGGCCCAGCGCCGCGGCCAGTTCTCCGGCGGTTTGGACACGCTCGGAAACCGGTTCGTAGCCGGCGTCTCTGATCTCCTCCAATAGCAACTCGGCGTCGTTCTCCGAATCCTCAATCACTAAAACATTTAATAACTTTACCATGACAACCCTTACCCGTTGAGTATTGCAATTTGCGGCAAAATACACCGCTTCCACGCCCGTTTTAGCAAGTGGCGTTCCCCGCGTTTCCTTCGGCGAAAGTTTGAATTTTTCGCCGTTGCCGCTACACTGTCCCAGTGGAAGTCTCTGAAACAGTTTCCTGCCCTTTTTGCGGGCAATTTTGCGAAATTATACTCGATACGAGCGTTCCAAAACAACGTTTTACAACCGATTGCGACGTATGCTGCCGGCCTTTTGACATTATTGCCGAATGCGAGGCGGGCGAAATTCTTAGCTTGGAGACTATTGCAAATTGAGGCACGCTTTGCATCATGCACTTTGAAAACATCGTCTTTTGGTGTTATGTTATATTGCTCCTTATTGGAGGGCTGATCGGCTTTTTCAAAGCCAACAGCAAAATATCGCTCATCACGGCGGCCGTGGCTTCCGCGCTTCTAATTTTGACGCGCGTCACGGATGTGATTGAACTTTCCGTCAGGCGCGACACAGCCGATATCATCATGGTGATTTTGCTGGTCGTTTTTGCCTGGCGCCTCACTAAAACCAAAAAATTTGTCCCAAACGGGTTTATGATGATACTGACTGTCATTGTGCTGGCGCTGCTGAATTTAGGTGGACACTGGTAATTCATGCCCAAAAGAACTGATATCCATTCCGTGCTGATCATCGGCGCCGGTCCCATCATTATCGGCCAGGGTTGTGAGTTTGATTATTCGGGCACTCAAGCCTGCAAAGCGCTCAAAGAGGAGTGCTACCGCGTCGTGCTCATCAATTCAAATCCGGCTACAATCATGACGGATCCCGAGTTTGCCGATCGCACATACATCGAGCCGATCACGCCCGAGGCCATTGAGAAGATCATCACGCGCGAAAAAGAGGAAATCAAACGATTAATTTCGGGAAGCGGCGGCAAATCCGGTGATGAATTGGTTTTGCTTCCAACCCTCGGCGGACAAACGGCCCTCAATACGGCCATGGCCTTGCACCGTTCAGGCGCCCTGATGGCTCATGGCGTGGAAATGATCGGCGCGCGTCCCGAAGCCATCCACAAAGGTGAAGACCGGGAAGCGTTTAAGCAATTAATGCTTTCCATTGGCCTGGACGTTCCCATCTCTGGCACGGCTCACGATATGAACGAGGCGCGGGCGGTTGCCGAAAAAATCGGACGTTTGCCCCTGATCATTCGCCCGGCATTCACGCTCGGCGGCACCGGCGGCGGCATTGCCTATAATCGGGATGAATTCGAGGAAATTGCGAGACGGGGCATGGATTTGTCGCCCGTCTCGGAAATCCTCATTGAAGAATCCCTGCTCGGCTGGAAGGAATACGAAATGGAAGTGATGCGCGATAGAGCGGATAACTGCGTCATTATCTGTTCGATTGAAAATTTCGACCCGATGGGCGTTCATACCGGCGACAGCATCACCGTCGCGCCCATCCAAACGCTCACGGACAAGGAATATCAGATCATGCGCGACCAAAGTTTTGCGGTCATTCGCGCGGTAGGCGTCGAGACTGGCGGCTCGAACATTCAGTTCGGTGTCAACCCGGATAACGGCCGCATGGTCATCATCGAAATGAATCCTCGCGTCTCGCGAAGCTCCGCCCTGGCATCGAAAGCGACCGGTTTTCCCATCGCTAAAATCGCCGCCAAACTCGCCGTGGGCTATTTGCTTGATGAAATCAAAAACGACATCACGCGCGAAACCCCGGCCAGCTTCGAGCCAACGATTGATTACGTCGTCACGAAAATTCCCCGGTTCGCCTTCGAAAAATTCCCACACGCCGATCCGACACTGACGACGCAAATGAAAAGCGTCGGCGAAGCCATGGCCATTGGCCGGACGTTTAAGGAAAGCCTTCAAAAATGCCTGCGCTCACTGGAAATCGGCCGGTCCGGCCTGGGCGGCGACGGCAAGCCCTGGCGCGTTGGCTCTGACATCTATGGCGACCGGGACATCCTGCCGCGCGATGTCATTTCCAGAAAACTTTCCGTTCCGAATGCCGAAAGGATTTTCTTTATCCGGCACGGCGTGCGCGCCGGGTTCAGCATCGAGGAAATTTTCAACCTCACAAAAATTGATCGCTGGTTTTTAGCGCAGATTAAGGAGATTGTGGATTTTGAAGAAGAGTTGGCGCAGACGCTACTTGGAGATGCTCACATTATCGAACATGACTGAATTGAGCGTCGTATTATCGTGCGAAGAGACAACCAGCCCCACATAGAGTCTTTTCGGCAAAGGCACCTTGATGCTGTCTATGCGTTTCCAATTCGAGCCGTCGGGAGAAATGTAGCCGGTGAAAAGATTTCCCTGTCGCACCAGCTTAACCCAATAAGGGGTGGTCGTTGTCGGTCCGTCGGTGTTGTGCGTCCATTGCCCGGCGGTTGGGCGCCATTGGTACGACGAAAACCCGCCAGCCGTCACGACCATCATCACATGTTTCGAGCCGGGTGACATGCTCTGCCGAAACATGACACCCGCCTTGGCCCAGGGATCGGTATATTGCATCGAAATGATCCGCGCAACGATCTGCGCATTGCCATCCTCGGTTGTGTAGGCGTAGTGGAACCCGTCCACTGTCTGCCAAATGTCCGAGCCTGAGGCGATGACGTTGAACTCATTGTTCAGGAAGCTCGCGTCCCCTTTGACGCCTACAGGGCCGACGTCCTGGTGACTCCAGCCTTCGGGCAGCGTCGCCGCCTTGCGCGGCAGCGTTTCAACCCATTGCGTGATGGTCCTGATTGCATTGGTGTCATTTACGTTTCGCGCCAGCGGCGGCATTTGCAGGTCGCCGGTGTAGCTGATCCGGCGCAGCAAAATGGATTTGCCCGGATCATCCGGCACCACGATTTTCGCGCCCGGAATGCCCATCGGATTGGCTACAGGCCCATTGATGATGCCTTGTTTGGACAGAGGCGTGTCAAAGCGGGCGTCAAAGAACGCTTCAGCCCCGCCCGGGCGATGGCATTGCGCGCAATTGGCATCGAAATATGAGCGGGCGCGCGTTTCGAGCGAGGCGCGCTTATCGGTCACGGCCACCAGCTTTTCCAGGCGCGGAATTTCATCCTCAGTCAACGTGGCGTCAAACAGTCCTAGATGGTTCCACTCGCGCAATTGGTTGTCGGTCACGCCGTTCGGATACTTGAAATCGCCGTTGATCTGCCGCGTTTTGACTCCCAGCACCCCGCCGGCCGCCGGCGTGTGGCACGTGAGACAGTCCTGCCGTCCCGGATAAAACCAATGCTGGATCCGCGTGCCCGTGGCCGTCTTAACCGGAATGTCCTCGGTCATTCCCGCATTCACCAGATCCGCGTCTGAATGATCGGCGCGCCATTTATAAGTCGCGCCGTACACGTAACCGTTTGTGTCTCGAACAATCAGTCGTGTTTCCAGCCGCCGAAGAATATTGCTGTCAGTATCATCCACTGGCAGTTCGAACGTTTTGACAAAAACCGTCCCGGACGGGAATTGCCATTCGCCCGTTTTTGCAAAGTGAATCTTCGTATCGCCCGGCAAGGCCATGTATCGCGTCTTGACCGCGCCGTCAGACCATAACGGCGTGTTGACATTATACGGAACCAGATACGCGGCGGGCGTCATTGTCTTCATGTCGGTAAAGATTCCCGTTTGCGAAAGCAGCTTGGGCACCGGACGGCTCGGCGGCGGCGGACCGCCCCGGGCCAGCGTGAAAATGCGTCCGCCGACGCTGCTCATCTGGCAAAAATAAAGCTCTCCGTTCGCATCCACCCCAAAAGACGAAAGACCGGTGTAATCCGAGCCGGAGTTGGGGCCTGCTCCTTTGGGCATCACACAAAGGACGTCTTTGGACACGGGCATTGTCGTTTCGTCCATCGCCCAAACCAGGCGAAAAACATTGTCGCCAAAAATGTATTTGCCGCCGAGGTCACGCCGGAATTTTTTTCCGCGATAGACATAGCCGCCAATGACGGCGCGGCCGTCCGTGTGCGGGTAATCCAGGATTGGGCCGCGGCTGATGCCGATACAAGGGAATTTCATCTTGCCAAGTTTGCCCTCGCAATAGGGCCACTGAAAATTCAACCCCTTTTCGCCCGGCTCAATCACGTCCACTTCCTCCCGCGCGCTTTCGCCCACGTCCCCGATGAAAATCCGCCCGGTTTTTGGGTCACAGGTCATGCGATGAGGGCTGCGCAAGCCGATGCAGAAAAACTCCTCCAGCGCGTTTGATTCTCCATCGAATACTTTGGATTGACCGACAAACGGATTGTCATTGGGAATAAAGTAATGCGCCGCGTGGCCGTTGAGCGGCTGGCGCGGAATCGGATGGCTGATGTTTCCGCCGCGGCAATCCACGTCAATGCGCACGACACCGCCAAACAGGCTTTTGTTGATGACCTGGTCGTTGTCGCTGACCGAATTGTCGCCGATCGTCAGATAAAGAAATCCATTTTTTGGATGAAAAAACATGCCGCCGCCGTGATGCCAAATCGTTTGGTCGGTGAGATCAATCAGAACCTGCTCCGAACCGGGAATCGCGACGCCGTTGCCATCGAGCGTGAAACGCGACAGGCGGTCGTGATAATGATTGGGCACGACTGGATTGGGCCGGGTGTTCATATCACCGGCGACGGTTCCCGGTTTGACCCACGTGTAATAAACGTACATGTAATGGTTGGTGGCAAAACCCGGATGGAATGCCACGCCCAGCAGGCCTGAATCGTCCCAGCCCTGGCATTGATTGTGAATGTCCAGGACGAGCTTTTTCCGGGTCACCCCGGGGGAATTTTCGAATGTCCAGACGCGCCCTTCCCGCTCCCAAACACAAAGCAGGTCCGAATCCGGGACCGGGGCCAGTCCAACCGCATTCGTAAAGAGCAGATTCGGAAAAGCGGGCACGGCGGACCAATCGCCGGAAATGGCGGGCGCCGTGTAAGGCATCTTATCGTTCAAAAACCCTCCGGCGGAGGGGCGGGAAGTCAGCGCATAAGGCCGCGCGTCTGCATTAGAAAAAAAACCGACGCAAAGGGTGATTGTCAGAATCCAAAATGATTTTCGAATGCAAAAAATTAATACCGTCACAACTAGAAATACTCCGCTCAGACGCCCGTGTCGTCAAACCATTACTACAAATTTACACTCGTGCTAATACACATTTTTAACCATAAGCATTCACCCCGTCGGTGATCCCAATGCACTGACGCCTGTTACAACCCGGCGCCGTCGCGGGGGGAATTTGCCGATTAACGTTTCAACGCTTCAATACACCCTGCAAATACTGCCCGGTATGACTTTGCGGACACCGAATAATTTTTTCGGGCGGCCCTTCGGCCACAATTTTTCCGCCTTGCGAGCCGCCCTCCGGCCCCAAATCAATGATCCAATCGGCGGTCTTGATCACATCTAAATTGTGCTCAATCACCAGCAGCGTATTGCCGGTTTCGCGTAATTTGAAAAGAACCTCGAGCAATTTGGCCACGTCATGAAAATGAAGGCCGGTGGTGGGTTCATCCAGTATGTAGAGCGTGCGGCCGGTGGCTTTGCGGCACAATTCGCTGGCGAGCTTCACCCGTTGGGCCTCGCCGCCGCTCAACGTCGTGGCCTGTTGCCCCAGGTGAATGTAGCCCAGGCCGACCTCGGCGAGCGTGAGCAATGGATCGTAAATTTTCGGCACGGCCCGAAAGAAATCCACGCCTTCGTCCACGGTCATGTCCAGGACATCGGCAATATTCTTCCCTTTGTAGGAAATTTCCAGAGTTTCGCGGTTGTAGCGTTTGCCGCCGCAGGCTTCGCAGGTCACATATACCGGCGGCAAAAAATTCATTTCGATTTTCAGGACGCCGTCGCCTTCGCATTTTTCGCAGCGTCCGCCTTTGACGTTGAAGCTGAATCGGCCGGGTTCGTAGCCGCGAACTTTGGCGGCGGGCAATCTGGCAAAGAGATCACGGATGTGGTTGAACATGCCTGTGTAAGTGGCTGGATTGCTGCGCGGCGTGCGTCCGATGGGCGTTTGATCAATGACAATGACCTTGTCGAGGCCTTCAAATCCTTTTAACCCGCGATGTTCGCCTGGAATTTCCTTGGATTCATAGAATTTGCGGAATAAAGCCCGTTGCAGGATATCGTTCACCAACGTGCTCTTGCCGGAACCGCTCACGCCTGTCACGCAGGTGAGCGTGCCCAGCGGGATGCGAACGTCAATGTTCTGCAAATTATTTTCGCGCGCGCCAAGAATTTCGAGCCATCCCTTCTCCGCCGACGGCGTATTTCGCCGTTTCGGGACGGGAATGGAAAGCTCACCCGTGAGATATTTCGCCGTGAGCGAATTTTTGCCCGCCAAAATCTCGGGCAAGGTTCCGGAGGCGACCAATTCGCCGCCATGAATGCCGGCGCCCGGTCCCAAATCCAAAATGTAATCCGCGTGGCGAATCGTGTCGGCATCGTGCTCAACCACTAGGACCGTGTTGCCTAGGTCGCGAAGGCCTTTGAGGGTCGCCAACAGGCGGTCGTTGTCGCGCTGATGCAAACCGATGCTTGGCTCGTCCAGGACGTAAAGCACTCCCACGAGCGCCGCGCCGATTTGCGTCGCCAGGCGAATGCGCTGCGCTTCGCCGCCGCTCAGGGTGCCGCTTTCACGGTCGAGGGTGAGGTAGCCCAGGCCGACATTTTTTAAGAAACCCAGCCGAGCGCGGATTTCCTTGACGACTTCGGCGGCAATTTTGCGCTGGAATTCCGAAAGCTTGAGCGTGGCAAAAAATTCATCGGCCTTGTCAACAGACAGGCTGCAGATGTCCATTATGGAAAGGCCGGGAATCCGTTTCGTTTTGGATTTTCCGTTAATTGGCCGGGCTTCCACCCTGTCCGTTGCGCCATTTTCGTCCGCGCCCAGCGTCACCGCCAGGATTTCGGGTTTCAGGCGTTTGCCGCGGCATGCGTCGCAGAATTGCGGGCTCATGTATTGCTTAAGACGGTTGCGGACGAATTCGCTTTCGCTTTCGTTGGCGAGCCGTTCGAGATTAGGCAGGATGCCCTCAAATGGCCGGGTAACCTTATGGACCTGTCCGCCGCGCCAGAATGAAAAATCAATTTCATTCCCGTTTGACCCGTTCAATAAAACGCTTTTGAAATCTTCAGGCAGGTCTTTATAAGGCGTTTCGAGGCTGACAGCGAAGTGCGCGGAAACCGACCGCAACAACGCCTTGTAATAAATGTTCATGCGCTTGCCCGACCGGCGCCAGGGCTGGATGGCGCGTTCAAGCGGTTCCTCGGGATTTGGCACGACAAAATGTTCGTCAAAAACCATTTTTTGGCCCAGCCCATGGCAAACCGGGCAGGCTCCCGCCGGCGCATTAAATGAAAAGTGTTTCGGCGTGGGGGGGTCAAAACTCTTGCCCGTTGCCGGCGAACACATTTTGTTCGAATGCAGTGTCTCGACCCATGCCGTGTTTGGCGCGGACGGCAATTGGTGCAGCGCCAGCAAAACGCCGTCGCCCCAGCGCAAGGCCGTTTCGACGGAATCGCCGAGGCGAACGCGGATTTTGTCGTCAATCACCAGTCGGTCAACGACGGCTTCAATATTGTGAAATTTTTTCTTGTCTAATTTTATCGGACGATTTGTGTCGCCGAGTTCGACCAATTCTCCGTCAACTCGAGCGCGGACAAAACCTTCGCGTGCCAATCGTTCGAGCACGTCGCGGAATTCGCCTTTTTGCCGGCGCACGACGGGCGCGAGC
>JBOHXA010000184.1:0-3707 GCA_050737335.1 Limisphaerales bacterium
ACACCTCAAGGAGTACAAACCACCTTTGCCGCAGGGTTGTATGCGCCGCAGGGCCTTGCATTTAACGCGGCGGGCGACCTCTTCGTAGCGGGCGGCAATCAATTGCCTTATATCTATGAATACACCCCGGCCGGAGTGCAAACCGTCTTTACTACCCAGGTGAATAACCCGATTGGGCTGGCGTTTAACAGCACGGGTAACCTCTTCGAGGCGGACGCGAACAGCGGCAATATTTACGAGTTCACACCCGCCGGCACACGCACTACTTTTGCGACGGGCCTGTCGGGGTTAACCGCATTGGCGTTTAACCAGGCAGGCGATCTGTTAGCCGGCACCAGCAGCGGCATTTACGAATTCGCGCAAGACGGAACGAAAAGCCTCGTCGCTTCTGAGGGAGGCGCTGGCGGACTGGCAGTCCAGCCCGCACCCGAGCCATCCATGTACGCTTTGTTCGGGATTGGCCTGCTCGTGTTGGTTATTCGCCTGTACAAAAACGCGAAACCAGCGCGGGCCTAAGATAAAAAATCGTGCCACCCCTCTCTGCCCAGTTAGCAACGGAGAACGAAAGTGGCAGACACATAGCCCAAGGCAAACCGACCCTCATGGTCGCCTTGGGCTAACTATTGAATTTGTCTACGTATCTCGCCTTTTTTCGCCATAAAATGTAGCAACGGCAGGCGCCGGAAACAGAGAAGCTGCCCGCCATCAGCGAAAGTGCCAACTGGTAAAATCGGGTCGAATAGGATCACGGTTGCGCCCAACGCCGCGGCCAGGAAAGCGATTCGCGTCCTGAAAGAACTGAAGGATTGGCGGCTGGTGGCTCTGTGGAAAATGCTGGACTACGTTTGTACAAAAGGCTTTCTTTTGCCAGGCTGATAATTATCCGGTAGTTTAATTGCATGATAGTTTTTTGGGTTGATCATTGGGCCGGCTGGGTCTTTCCCTTCGCAAAGCGCCTGAAGAAAATCCTCCCTCTTCCCGGGGCGGGGGCTCACGGTTCGCCAATTTCTTTGCAACCCTTCATTTCCCGCTCCGGGACTTAAATGGCCAGGGAAACCCTCCATTTTGAAAACGCGCGCGCGGCGCAGCAATTGTTCAATCACGAGCCGCGCAATTTGCAGGCGCTTGAATCAGAACTGGGCGTCAAGGCGACGGCGCGTGAAGGCTGGATCCGCCTCGAAGGGCCGGCGGACGCCGTGGAGCGCGCAAAAGAACTCTTCGCTTCACTCGAGAACCTGATTAAAGGCGGTTCACACGTGCGTAACCGTGAATTTGCGCACGCGCTGGGAATTGTCAAGCATGAGGGCGCCGAGACCTTGAAAGAAATGGTGAATGACCGGGTGCTGACCCATGAACGCAAGCCCGGGGTCACCGCAAAGACAGTCGGACAAAAAAAATATCTCGATGCCATCCGCGGTCATGATGTGACTTTGGGCATAGGCCCGGCCGGAACGGGCAAAACCTATCTGGCCGTGGCCATGGCGCTGGCCGCATTGCGCGAAGGACACGTGTCCCGGATCATTTTGACGCGCCCGGCGGTCGAGGCCGGCGAGGCCCTGGGATTTTTGCCGGGAGACCTCTACGAAAAAATAACGCCCTATTTGCGTCCTTTGCACGACGCCCTGCACGATATGCTGCCGGCGGAAGACATCCAAAAATACACCGAGCGCGGCACCATCGAAATCGCGCCCCTGGCCTACATGCGCGGACGCACTCTCAACAACGCCTTCATCATCCTGGACGAAGCGCAGAATGCCACCAGCGAGCAAATGTTGATGTTTCTGACGCGATTGGGCGTGGGATCCAAGACCGTGGTCACCGGCGATGAAACACAAATTGATTTGCCGCCGCACAAAAATTCAGGATTGGTCGAGGCGCATCGGGCCTTGCGCTGCATTGAAGGCGTCGCGATCATCGAATTTGGAAAGCGTGACGTGGTGCGGCACCCGCTGGTGCAGCGGATCATTTCCGCCTACGAGGAGCACCGTGGCGCAAAATGATTTCCATTTCCAACCGCCAACGCGCGCACAAGATTGATTTGCGATTGCTTGAAAAAATCGCCGCCGCAACCCTCGCGCAATTGAACATCACGCGGGCGGAACTGGGAATCGTCTTGGTGGGCGCAAAGGAGATGGCATCGTTGAACGAGAAGTTTTTGCAACACGAAGGGCCTACCGATGTCATCACGTTTGACTATTCGGACAAGGTTGCGCCGCCAGGCGCGGCGCGGACGGCGCCGCGCGCCGTCCCTGTCATCATTCGCGGCGAGATTTTCGTTTGTATCGCGGAAGCTGAGCGGCAAGCCATCGTTTTTGGGACTGATTGGTTCTCCGAACTGGTGCGTTACATTGTCCACGGCATCCTGCATCTGAGCGGCCATGACGACTTGGAACCGCTCGCGCGAAAAAGAATGAAGCGAGAAGAAAATCGGTTGCTACGTAAACTTGTTGAAATGCAGTGACGTTGAAGTGGAGTCTGCGTCCGTCACCCTGCAAATCGCCCAATGGCTTAGCCGGTGAAGTGCCTCTGCGCGTCCGTTATCGCCAATATTTCAACGCATTTACTGTTTAACGTTTCAGGGTCAAGTCCTGAAATAAATTATCATCTGGTCTGCGCTGTCTGATTCACCTGGATCAGAGACCCCGATTGACCAAGAGGCCGATATCAGGCAATTCTGTCCATTCCGTCTAAGCCCCCAACTTCAACCCCCTAAATTTCGCACCCCCCCGAAATTTAGCCTTTTTCCCAAAAATCCCAGCCCGCAAATTTAGCTCACATCCGCCGATTTCCCAGCAAAAGCGCGTCATTTCTACCTCCTAAATTTGAAATTTAGCATTTCATTTAGCGAAGTTTAGCCCGCAAAATCCGAGCATCACGATTTTTACTAAACTTCGCCCCGAAGGGTAGCCGCCTCGCCTCCCGGTCACGTCGCAAGTGGCGCTGCCACAGGCCTTTTGCCGCGTGTCACTCCCCTCACGCTCCTCGCTCGCTCTAAACCTGTCCTCCGCAGCTTTAGCATCGTAAAAACGCGCCCGATTTTGGAATTTTTTGAATCGCTTTGAGAACTTTGGTGCGGTTAATTGTTCCTTCAGGGGAGTGCGTACACCAGATCATCGAACAAATCTTCTTTTCCTTTGACGGCGAAAGCCCGAAAAGATGTCCGCGAAGCGGCTCGACGGGGATGGTCAGTGATGGGGATAGAGGAACTGGTGTTCCGAATTCCGGTCGGAGGAAAGGGCCTCACCACTGGGCGTCCCGAGGGGGGTTTCCCGGCGGCGACCGCGCGTTCCATTGCCATACCGCCCAACCCATAAGGGCGCCGTCGCGGAGCTACCCAATCCCCATACTTGCAACGAATCTCCTCAAACGCAAACCCTCCCTTCTCCAACCCCCGTGCCACAGTCATCTTGAACGCTTCACTATCCCGCATCGCCACCCTGTTTTCGCATGATTTTTGTTTCATCAGGTGTCAACCTGTTTCAGGACGGAACCCCGAATTTCCTTTTGTCCATTTCGTTTTTCCTGTTTAATTGGTTCTATGGAACCCAAAAGTGTTTTCGCCCGGTGGCGCGGCAGTTTTCTGACGGGACTGGCGGTTATTCTGCCGGGCGCGTTGACTCTCGCGGTTGTTAAATGGCTGTTCGGGACGGTGGCCAGTTTTACAGATTCGTTGCTTTTTTTCCTGCCGATCACGATCACTCACGACC